>CAIKZE010000001.1 GCA_903831825.1 uncultured Lentisphaeria bacterium
GCGACTGCGGGACGGACAGTTCCGGGTTCCCCCTCGCGACCCTCCTCCGGAACTTTTATTTGATTGCAGCTAATTTTTCATCCGGTACCCTGGGAGCACCGGTCGCCTGACCGGCTTTAAGCATTTACCCCTGGGAGCGCCGGTCGCCTGACCGGCTTTAATAAAGGACGCCAAATTTATTTTAAATTGCCGGAAGCGCCAGCGGCGCGAAATATTAATAGCTTAAGAATCCATAAAATAAATTTTAGCTCCAGCGGAGCGACATCTGAATTATCCAATAAAACTTTTATCTCTTCAATATATATTTGCGTTATTGGTTAAAAGGTAATAACTTAATTATGATAAATAAGCTTGGAGTAATTTATGGATACGATTCTATTGAGGCAGTTCTTAAACCACTTTTGCGACCATAAGAGAGATGATAAGCGTTTCTGTTTTATTCTTGGTGCCGGAGCATCGAGAGAATCCGGAATTAGAACCGGCGGCGAATTGGCAGCCGAGTGGTTTGCGGAATTAAAAGATGACTTATTTAAAGACAATCAAGGTTTATTCGAAGAATGGGTGAGAGAGAAAAAGATAGATGAAAATGATTTAGCTAAGAGTTATCCTGAAGTTTTCGATAAGCGTTTTTATGTAGATAAAGAAGATGGTTTTGCTTTTCTGGCTGAAGAAATGGCAGGAAAAGAGCCAAGCTATGGATATTCGGTATTAGCGCAGATTCTGGCTGGTACGCCCAATAAGGTAGTAATTACCACCAATTTTGACAGTCTTACCGAAGACGCCTTATTCATTTATACCAATACCAAACCTCTGGTAGTAGTGCATGAATCATTGGCGAATTATATCAAACCCCTGACTGGTCGTCCGGTAATAGTTAAAATTCACCGGGATTTATTTTTCTCTCCGGTTAATGACGAAACAGGCACTGATAAATTATCCGAGGCGTTTGTTAATGGCCTGACGGAAGTATTCAATTGTTATACTCCAGTTGTAATCGGCTATGGCGGCAATGACGGCAGCCTAATGGGGTTTTTGGAAAAAATCGAAAAAATATCCGGAGGAATTTACTGGTGTTATCGGACTGAAGATAAATTGAGTGACCGGGTAAAAAAACTAATTGAAAAACACAAGGGCAAAGTAGTACCTATTGCCGGATTTGATGCTTTAATGGCGCAATTAAATGATTGCTTAAAGTATAAACGCCTTGATGAAACGTTGGTCGAGATTGCGAAGAAACGAGCAGACGAGTACAAAACGCAATATGAGCGGCTGCATGAGTCTGCCGATCCTGATACCAAGAAAGCACTTGAAGAAATGGTGGCTCGCAGTCCTCATGACTGGTGGTACTATGAACTGCAAGTGTTGACTGAATCCGATACTGATAAGCGGAAGACAATATACGAAGATGGCATGAGGGCATGCCCTGATAGCTATGAATTGATGTATAATTATGCGGGTTTTCTAAGCGACATCTGTCATGATTATGATCGCGCAGAAAAGTTGTATAAGCGTACGCTAGAGATCAACCCTAAACAAGTTAACATTCTCAATAGTTATGCGCTTTTTCTGAAAAACATTCGCCATGATTATGACCGTGCAGAAGAATTTTACAAACGCGCACTGGAGATCGATTCGAAAAATGCCAATATTCTCGGCAATTATGCGATTTTTCTGAGTTTCATTCGCCATGATTACGATCGTGCGGAAGAATTTTACAAACGTGCGCTGGAGATCGATCCCCAAAATGCCAATATTCTCGGTAATTATGCGATTCTTTTGAGTTCCGTTTGCCATGATTATGACCGTGCGGAAGAATTGTATAAACGTACACTGGAGATTGATCCGAAACGCACCAATGCTCTTGGAAGTTATGCTCTTTTTCTATACACCGTTCGTCATGATTATGATCGTGCGGAAGAATTTTATAAACGTGCGCTGGAGATCGATCCGAAGCAGGCTAATGTTCTCAGCTGTTACGCTGGTTTTGTTAGCGATATCCGCCATGATTATGATCGCGCGGAAGAATTGTATAAACATGCATTGGAAGCCGACTCCCAAGATGCCAATATTCTCGGCAATTATGCGAAGTTATTGATTGCTAAAGGAAACGACTTGTCACAGGTGGATTTGATCATTAATCAGGCTTTGGAACTTAATCAGAAACCTCAGAGTGACTTGGTTTTGGAACTATGTTTTTATCGTTATGCGGTGTTGTGGGAAAAATATCCAGATGCTTTGAGACAAGTGGAATCTTTGCTAGCACTAGGAGTTTTCTCGCCTAGATGGAGGCTTGATGATGTAATTAATCGGGCAAAAGCACTTGGGCATCCTGATATTAATAAGTTAGAGGCTCTGGCGAAACAGATAGCTGAACCGAAACCAATCACTAATTAGGTTCTCTATCGGTGCGCTTTTTGCGTTGGTTTTTTCTGAATTTGAATTCCTGTTAATATGTCGCTCCGCTGGAGCTGAAAATTCTTTTATGGATTTTAAAGCTATTAATATTCCGCGCCGCTGGCGCTTTTAATGCATAGATATCAATGCCGGTCAGACGACCAGCGCTCACAGGTTAAAATCTCCCATCACTAGCAATTATACGCTTAAACTGCTTTCTATGCGCCAGCAACTGCTTTGTTTTCAATTTCATTAAAAATCACATCTAATTGCTTGTATTGTAATTCTTTGTGCATTCTGTGGTTTACAAAATTACTATATGTAGATACACGGCGCCGGGACAGAATTAAAAAATGGAGACCGAATTGTAAAGTTCTAAAATTCTAAAGTCAAGAAGACGTAAAGCAGTAAGAAAGATTAAAGACAAAATAGGAAACAGGAGAAAACATTATGACAAAACTGAAATATGATGAGAGTTTTCCGGAACGGGCAGGGGAATACGCGGCTAAGGGACTGAACAACAGAGGGATAGCGGCAAAACTGGGCATCTCTAAAGACTCGTTTTACGTTTACCTGCGGCAATTCCCGGAATTCGCCGGCGCTGTCGAGACCGGACGGCTGGCGATTGCAGACAAGCTGGACGGCAGCCTGATAGACCAGGCGACGGGCAACTGTTTTGTCACCACCGTTAAACGCGGGGACAGCGGATACGAAACCAAGACCATTCGCCAACGGGTTCCCGATCTGAACGCTGTCATTCGCTGGCTGGAACGGAACAGACAGTATGCTGACGACGGGGAGGAAACTGCCGATGTCCAAAATGCTGAGTCCGCAAACATTAACATCGCGGCAAACGCGAAGTTCGATGCGGGTTTTCCGGCGGAAGCCGAAGACCATGCAGGCAACGGCGACACAGATTCCCGGATTGCCGGACGGCTGGGGATTTCTCCCGCGTCATTCTATAATTATAAGAGACAGTTCCCTGACTTCGCCGCCGCGCTGGACTGCGGCAGAAGGCAGTGTTACGGCAGACTGCGCGGTCAACTGCTGGCAATCGCCCTGGGCAATTGCACTGTGATCACCGAGACTTATCGCGACGGCAATTTCCGTAAATCCACCGAGCGCCGGCTTCCGCCCAATCTGAAAGCGATTAAATATTGGCTGGCGGCGGACGGCTGTCCGTCTGGCAATGCCGGCCGCACGGGCCAAACTGTCTCCGCTCAAGGGCACTCCAAAGTGTCGGAGTCGGGCGGTTGCCCGGTTGGTAATGCTGGCCGCATGGGCCAAGCGGTCTCTGTTCAAGAGCACTCCAAAGTGTCGGAGTCGTCGGCGTCCTTCCAGACTTCCCAGTTCTCCAATTCCGGCAAATCCTCTGCAAAGCGGCTTGCTAAAATGTCGAGAAAGGAGCGTCAGCGGTTATTGCAAAATAGAAGAGCAATGCAATAAAAATGATATCCCCGATGCTCAAACACTCTCTAAAGTGTCGGAGTGTAGGGGAAGTTCGATAGTTCTAAAGTGCGGAAGTGCGCGAGTGCGGGAAAATGGGGAACCAGGAAAACAATTTAACAGGGATAAACAGGATATGCAGGATAAATTATATAAAAAACGGAATGGTTATGCTCAATGACTATTTAAGGCGGGCGTTGCCCGCAACCCAAAAGTAATTGCAATTTGACTTGAAAAATTCATGGTGTACTTCATAATATTTTGTTAGTGAAGCAAAATAAAAAAAGAGAATACACCATGAAAAA
>CAIKZE010000002.1 GCA_903831825.1 uncultured Lentisphaeria bacterium
GTGCGTCCGCGAAAAAACCGCGTCCGGCGTTTTTTCGAGCAGCCATGCCGTCCACGCCCGGACATCCGCCCCGCGAGCCGCTGAATCGCAATGGGTTGGCGGCGGCGCGGCTACAAACTTCGCGCCGGATCGTTCAATAGGCTCCAATGATGTTGGTCAAATTGCTACTTTGAAGTTTATTGGTGAAGAATATTCAACCAGCACGGGTGGAAAAGGAGCTTGGGATGCAATCCAAGATTTTAATGCTTCAAGTTTAGGAGGCGGTTTAGATTTTGGATTCCGAGATGCAAAGACCAACCTTCCAACCTTAGGTATCCCTGAAAGCTGGAGAACTGGTAATGGATTGCAGAAAGCCATCACACAGTTTGATTATTTGTATCATGACCTCGGCCCTGCTAACATAAACTTGAAGAGCGCTGCACTGATGAGCGGGGTGACGTCCCCCACCGGCATCAATGCACTTGGAAAATATTTGACAACAGATGTAGGAACGGTTGATTATTCAGTGAAATTTATAACCAGCGCTCAAAACGACTTGGCTCCTCTTATCCAAAATATGAACCCGCAAATCCAATCGCAAATCATTGTGGATTACGTACGAAAGGGATCTGCGACCTTTTGGGATATTGTAAAGGAAAACAGAGGCATAAATGATGCGCAGCTTAACCAGTGGAAACAGTCCCCCGATCTTTACCAGCCCTTGCAACCGACAGATAACTATATTCAAGCTCAGTACAATCAGATTCATAAGACGTTAAATGGAGCGAAAACCAGTAATTAATCGTTAAAAAATGAAAATAGCACCCCTAATTGTTATCGGAGCATTTGTGATAGCATTTCCTTTTTGGTATTGTTTTATACGTCAACAGAACCCGTTACAAAAGTACGGATTTCAATATCACACAAGTCACGGAGAGCATTATTCCGTAATGATCGTCAAGTTATTTCTGCAAAAGAAAGACAAAAAAGTTAAGGGGCCAATATTTAGCGGTGATTCGTTAAAAGTGACTTTTGTGGATTCCGATAAAGATGGGATAAATGACATTGTCGTCAAATCGGGGCTGTATCCAAGTCACTTCGCTGTCGTTAAGTTGCGTATCAAAAATGGAGAGGCGACCGGCTTCCATGTAAGTGAAAATCATGATATGTGCATAGGATTTCCTGAAGAAGGATTTTATTGTCCCTAACCCCAAATTACGGCAACCATAGCACCATCGTAAAGGGGGCAGACCTGAATGGCACTGGTACCCGTTCCAAAGTTATTCAGCAATTGGCGGGAGGCAGGGCCTCCGGCCCAAGCCTCAGCCCGCCAATTTTGAATAACTTTGCCGGTAAAGGCATAGGGGTCGCATAGGGGTCAGTCCGTGCATACGTGCAAAACCCCATCAACTCCGATGCGCCGCAGTGTCACGCCTCGTCGAAGGAATCAGGCCTTGCCTATTGACAACCCGCGAAACGCCCCGCGAGATTTTCTGTCAGGCATTTCTTATGACACCGAGTGAGACCCGCGACTTGCGGGTGCTATATCGCAAAGGTCTTTACTCTCTGACCGCAAGGGAATACAAGCCTTTCATCCGATGAGTTCTATTGTCCGGCAATTTTCCGCTCCCGCCCTGGATAAATGCGTGGCGCAAGCAATTGCGTGGCTGTGTATTTTCCTGCTGCTGGCTCTGGGCATTTCCCGGATTCCAAAAAAAACCGCCACCTGCGGCTGCGGCGGATACGGGGCCCTGGCGACGGAGCAGACCTACGTCGGCGGCACGCTCAAAGACACCTGGCAGCAAGCCCACGACAGCGCGGGGCGGCGCATTTTGTTGACGGAACTCAAC
>CAIKZE010000003.1 GCA_903831825.1 uncultured Lentisphaeria bacterium
CTATTCCCTCGAAAATCTTTCTGGACGCCATTGGCTTCCGGCCTCCGCCCTTGCGGCGCATATAGTTCACGCTCTTGTCGCGCTTCCGTTCGGGAATTAACGGTTCCACGCGACCCCAAAACGCATCAGAAACTTCCCATGATTTGATCTTTGCCATTATTCACTTCCTTTTAGAAGAATAAAATGACACAAATTTTTAATATTTCAACTGTTATTTACGGATAAGCTCTATATCATCATATGCTTGCCGATACCGGTTATCAGAGATAAAATCAAGAAATTATCGCGCTATTTCCGCCATATCATGCTTGTTCCTGACCATGAAGTGTTTCCTACCGCCTGGACGTACCCGATAGATATTAATGGCCGTCTTGGTATAGAGTTGCGCAATCAATTAATGTTGCGTGGTCCCCGTTTGGCCAAGCAAAGCCTTGAATTAGTTGTAGCGACAATAGCAATTATCGGCCTGCTCCCGCTGTTTATCCTGATTGCATTTTTGATTAAAATAACCAGTCATGGTCCAATATTATACTGTGCTGAACGCCTCGGACTGGAAGGGAAAACCATCAAGGTGTTAAAATTCCGAACCATGCATCAAGATGCGCATGCAAAGTTGGAGCAAATGCTGGAGTCGGATCCGCAATTGCGCAAGGAATGGCAGGAAAAATTCAAACTCAGCGATGATCCGCGCATTACTGCCTTGGGGCGCATTCTCCGGCGGTCCAGTCTTGATGAATTGCCGCAGTTTTTTAATGTTCTCAAAGGCGAGATGGCGGTAATCGGCCCACGTCCGATTGTTGAGAAAGAAAAAGCATACTACGGAGAAAATTATGCCGTAGTGAATCGGGTAAAACCTGGAATCACCGGTTACTGGCAGGTGTCAGGGCGCAGCGAAAATAACTACAGTCAACGGGTTAGGATGGATATGTATTATATCATGAACTGGTCAGTATGGCTGGATATTTACATCCTCTTGAAAACTGTGAAAGAAGTAATATATTGTAAAGGTGCTTTTTAAACTAATTTTAAAAGTTTTGGGATTAAATAAATGAATTCGGCATTTGTTGACTTGGTCAAACTTTTTAATCCATTGATTGGAATTAAAATCATACTTGAAAATCGCGATCTGTTATTTCAGTTGGTGAAGCGCAATATCGCCGCCCGCTATAAAGGCTCGACTCTGGGTTTGTTTTGGAGTCTGGTCCAGCCGCTGATGATGTTGACCGTATACACCTTTGTGTTCAGTGTGATATTCAAGGCCCGCTGGGGAATTGACAACAGCGACTCCAAAACTGCATTCGCGATAATTATGTTTTGCGGAATGGCGGTATTCAATATTTTCAGTGAAAGCGTTACCGGCAGTTGCAGCCTTATCACCGGCAATCCTAACTACGTTAAAAAAGTGATATTCCCCTTGGAAATACTGCCCGTCGCGCAAGTCTCAGCGGCTGCTATTTTAGGGATTATCTGGTTTGGACTGTTATTATTAGGCGCGGTAATCTTTATGAAAGGCCTCGTATGGACCATGCTGTTGCTGCCGCTGGTACTGATTCCGCTGATTCTGCTTTCATGCGGCTTAAGCTTTCTGGCGGCATCGCTCAGCGTTTTTTTCCGGGACATCCAGCATCTGATCGGGGTAATAATCCAGATTCTGTTCTTTATGACGCCGATATTTTATCCGATCCAGGCCATACCGGAACAATACAGATGGGTGATGCAAATCAACCCGCTGTCATCCATTGTTGAGCAGGCCAGGACGATTTTTCTGTATGGCAAAATGTTGGACTGGACCATGTATGGGACGGGATTACTGATATCGCTGGTCATTTTTCAGCTAGGTCTGGTCTGGTTCATAAAAACTAAAAGGGGGTTTGCCGATGTCCTCTGACAACATAGCCATACGAGTAAACAATGTCGGCAAATGCTATGAGATGTATGGCAAACCTTCGCATCGGCTCTGGCAGACTTTAACGATGGGACGTAAAACTTTCTACAAAGAGTTCTGGGCGCTGCGCGACATCAATTTTGAAGTAAAAAAAAGTGAATGTGTAGGGATCATCGGGCGCAACGGCAGCGGGAAGAGTACATTGTTACAAATTATTGCTGGAACTTTAACTCCGACGACCGGCAATGTGGAAGTAAATGGTCGTGTTGCTGCGTTATTAGAATTAGGCAGCGGGTTTAATCCTGAATTCACCGGACGCGATAACATCTATATGAATGCCTCAATTCTAGGGCTGACGAAAATAGAGATCAATGCCAAATACGATGAGATAGTAGCATTTGCGGACATTGGAGAATTTATTGATCAACCGGTAAAAACCTACTCCAGCGGCATGATCGTACGGCTCGCGTTTGCTGTTCAGGTTACCATTGAACCAGATATTCTTATTGTCGATGAGGCCCTTTCAGTCGGAGATGTTTTTTTTCAACAAAAATGCTTCAACCGTCTTCGTTCTCTACAGAAGTCTGGAACTACATTATTGTTTGTCTCTCACGATTTGTCCACAGTGAAATCGCTATGTGATAAGTGTATTTATCTGGAAGAAGGTAAAATAAAATGCTTGGGAGCTTCCACAGAAATTTGTGATTCTTACTACAATAATACCACTAAAATCAGTAATAAGGTGGTTTTTACGCAAGACCGTGGAGATTGCAAGCAGCCTACTTATGGTAAGATGTTTAGAATAGATGAATTAATGCCGCGTCGCTGTACAGAAAGATCAGGGAGCTTTGAGGTAAAATTCACGGCACTGGATGTGTATGATGAAAGCGGTTATATGATTTTTGATTGCCAACCTAATCAAAATATCAGAGTAATTGCATCATTTGTCGCCAATAAAGATTTTCCTGCGGGTGCTTCTGCCGGGTTGCTTTGCAGAAATGAACGCAATCTTGAAATGTTTGCGTTAAATACAGACAGGTTTGGAACTTTATTAGGAGATTTAAAAAAAGATCATAGATATACCATTGAATGGCTATTTAAGAATCCATTAAATGCCGGCAAGTACCTATTTTCAATCGGACTAAAACCGGATGTGGAAGGTTTCTACTTTTATGATCGTATCTTTAACGCTTCCTTGCTCGAGGTTAGAGCTCCGCAAAAAAATAATCATTCAATCGGTGGGTGTGTGTATCTCGAAGAGTGTGACATAAAATTCTTTCAATTTAATGAGTAAGTAGATTAAGAAAATGATTAATTATATCAAAATATCTGTAAAATGGTGTATATATTTATTGGGGTTTGAGATTAGAAAACGTGCCAATAGTATAAAGAAATGGAGTTATGCTAACCTATATTTGTATTACCGTCTGCTTTGCCCTTTGATAACAAACTGGAAAATCCGCAAAGAGTGTGATATAAAATTAATTTTAAATTTAAACAACTTTCATGAGAAAAATGGTTACTATAATTAAACCAGTATCACAAAAACTATCAGATGATCCAGTAATTATGGGATCTGAGGCAATTCAAAAATTGCTATCTGAATATTATTTTGAAACCGTTTTGGATATAGGGTGCGGAGAGGGCATACATTCCGAAATATTTTTGCAAAATGGAAAGCAAGTTACAGGAATTGATTATGGAAGATCTTGCTACTTTGAAAAAAACAGCGGGAAATTCAATTCTGTTATTGCAGATTTTAATACTTATGAATTTGGGCTTGAGTATGACTGCGTCTGGTGTTCGCATGTTCTCGAACATCAGATTAATATCAATGCCTTTTTGAAAAAAGTTTTTAGTGTATTGAAAGAAGGCGGAATATTAGCATTAACTGTTCCGCCGATGAAATCAGTTATTGTAGGAGGTCATGTTTCGCTTTGGAATGCAGGTCTCTTGATGTATAATTTAGTGCTGGCTGGTTTTAATTGTCGCAATGCAAAAGTTAAAACATACGGCTATAATATTTCGCTAATTGTTGAGAAGGAAACCATCCCCGAGTTGCCTCAGTTACATTTCGATGCTGGCGATATTAAGCTTCTGAGTGATTATTTACCTGGAAACTTAGCGTATATGGAAACTGATTTGGATACTCCTTTTGAAGGGAATATTGTCGAATTAAACTGGGATGAGCGCTCAGCTATATAGGTGTTTTATAAATGTTTGTTTCTTTTACAATTCCATATAACTGCAGATACCATAGACAAGGGGGCGCACAACTCTGGTTCTTTTATAAGCAGCTTCAACATTTTGCTTCTCATCCCGATGATTTTTTTTTCATCGGTTATGGTGGAAATTTTCTTTCGCCTAAGCTTTTGCCATCAGAATCATGGGAATTATTAAATGAGTCTCGTCTGGAATATCAAATTCCAGACGAAAATTTGCTCAAGCATGCAAATGTCATTGGACTTGATCAAACTCTTTTCCAACCATTGGAAGACAGATTTAAGTCAGCAAATCTAGTTTGGAAATTTTTGATGCAGAACGAATATCCGCCGTTAATTGAGCGCTTGCAGGAAATTGTGACAAGAATTATGCAACATGGTAAAATTGAAGCATTTTTTATTTTTTGCAACAATCCGTCTATTTCTGCTGTTGCTAGAAATTTTTCTATCCCGCTGATCCATTCTGAAATTGGTCCATTGAGAAAAAATGAGTATTTGCAGACCGCGTACTGGGATCTCGCCGGAACCAATGGGCATACTGAAGCACAGAGGCGTTTTGAACAAACATCAGAAACTGAATGGGATTTATCATTTGACCGCAATGAACTCTTATATTTGTTTGCGTCGCCTGAACATTTCACGCATCTTATGGAACCATTAAAGACCGATTTCAAGGTGGGGGTCGTTGGGCAAGTTGATGACGATAGTAATATTATCGCTTACTCCAATGGCTTTGATAACCTAGAACTGATTAAATATGCAGAATATTATTTTGGCGCCTCAAATATCATTTTCAGAGGTCACCCTGGTGCTCAAGCCATTTTCTCGAGTCGTTACGATAAGTCTCCTTGTGCGGCATATTTCATAAAAAGAGCTGAAAGCATTCTGACAATTAATTCCAGCATGGCTTTGGAAGCGGTGATGCTGGGGAAGCCGGTAATGATTCTGGGAGACAGTCCATTCAATATGTTTTCTCAGCCGACACCTCCTTTCCCGAAAGATTATGTATACACTTCAAGAGATTTAACCAGAGAACTTAATTTTATTCTTTTGAACTATTTAATCCCTTATGGATTATTATTTGATTTAGATTATTATCGTTGGAGATTGACTTCCCCTTCAGAGAATGAGATTAGAGAAAGACATTTACGTTATTATCTGCATCAGAAAAAAATTAAAGATGTTTCTGAATTTCGTATTTCTGCCGCTCACAGCATTAAGCAGACAACATTGGTAAGTGCGGGAAAACGTATGGGATTTGATGAAATTAAATGTTATTTAGCTTTTAATGCCTTGCAGAATTACTCCAACCTGCAAGATGAACTGCGGAAAAAGGATCAATTACTTTCTTCGGAAGTGAAATATTACCAGGCAGAGATAGCAAAAGAGCAGTCCGCTTATAATGCCATCTGTAAGCAATTAGAGGACAAAGATATCCTGTTGCAATCGGAAGTGAAATATTACCAGGCAGAGATAGCAAAAGAGCAGTCC
>CAIKZE010000004.1 GCA_903831825.1 uncultured Lentisphaeria bacterium
ATTCCGCCGGTTATATGAATCCATGTCGGCAAATTTAGAGTTTCCTGTCTGCTGAGCTTGCAGATAACTGTAAGAATAATCTGCGGGATAATCCGGATTCAGCTTATGTTTCATGTACAATGGCAGAAAACTCTTGAAATTAAGACTGGTGAAATGCAGAGATTCAAGCAGTATGCTCTGCTCCTGACACAACGCTTTAATCCGTTCCGGAATGTCAGTTCGCCTTGGCAGTTTTATCGTCTCGGCGATGACCTTTATTTCTGCATTCTTTGTTTCAATCAAATTTAATGCTTTTAATGTGCTGAGACCAAGCATGGCGCCGAGCCATTCGACATCGCGTGGATGCTCAAAAACTTTGAATGTTATGTCGCAAACATCCCCGGCAGCGCCTTGCAGGAACAGCGCCATCGCGCCATTGCCTAAACTGTCCTCGATGACTTTGGAGGCGTAACCCGGAATGTTAGCCGTAATGTGTCCCTGATAATCACCGTACAGCAGATGACACGCGAAATTGTAAACCACCGCCAGCGGCGTCCCGTCCAGCCGGTCAATCCGGATGATGCCGATTTCAGGGTCAAGCGGCCCGAGCCCTTCAACGTCTTCATCCGGCGGACAGGGATTAGAGTGGCGGATAGTCCAGTGCTTGCCATTTTTCAATCTGAGCGTCCGGTTCATCGAAATCCGGTCTTCGCGGCCGGAGCCTGAACCGATGCGCACTTCAACCATGCTTTCCATCGCGCGGCGCACTGCGTCAAAGGTTCTCGCCACCTGCTCCTCATCACTGCACAGCATGCGTCCCGCCGGATGGGTGTGCGAGGCGTTGACCAGGACATTGCAGCCGGGAATTTTCAGCTCGCGTTCAAGTCGTTCCCGCAGGTCCGGCAGAAACTCTTCGCCCACATCCGGCAGCATTCCCTGACTGATTTTTCTGCCGCCTATCGCCGTAACATCCATGGAAATGATGACCACTCTGGTTTGGCCGTCATCCAGTACCAATGCCTTGGCGTACAACGGATCATTTACCATAACGCCCGGCTCGTTGGTGGTTATCTCGCTTTGGGCCACTCCGGCGAACAAAACCCGAGGAACGGCAGTCACTTGTTTTTTAATATTTTCAATGATTGACATACTGATCTCCTTTATCCAATTGCAAACGCTGAATTTTCAGAGCTTCGAAGCTGATACTTGCCTTTTTTAATAAAATTATTTGCAAAACCAATTATTTGCCGGTAAACTCTGTTTTTGACTACAAGCATCTCTGCCTTATTGCCAAGTTTGAAGTTAGCATTTCATCAGTTCTAACTCTCCAAGCGATTCCCGGATATATTCTATTTTGTATTTTAAATCTTTGCATGTGAAATGGCGGCTGTGCGCTTCCGGGTGATAGCCCAACCGGGAATCCGCCTTGAGCAAAGGCATATCCTGTCGGGCGATTTCAAGTTCATCCTTCAATATGGCTTTTAACGCATCGAGTATTGCATGGCGGTCTTTCCCTGTAGCTTTCAATTGAGGCAGGAGCGTGTAAAAACGCAGGATGTTAATCGTGCTCCTGACCGACAATGCAATGTGGCAGGCCAGGTTAAATTCAATGCTCAGCTTGGAATTTGCGGAGTGCTGTTTACTTAAATTACCCATAATAACCAGGCCCTGTTCCCATTTGTTCAACAGCAGGGTCAACGCTTTTTCAGTCCTTTTAACCCCGAATGGCGCTGTCCAGTTTGGCAGACAATAACTGGTAACGTTCAAATGTCCTTCCGGGTCGCGAGGCAACGGAGTATGCCCTTCGGTACACAGGGAAGGCTTGTCCGGCACCTCAAGCGGGAAACAAAATGCCGGAGCATAATTTATGGGGCTGTTCCATGTAAACTCGCGACTCATGGGATATTCCTTCCAGCCATCGGAAAACAGTTTCCAGGCCTTCAGGACATCATCGGCCAGCTCTTCGCCAAATTCATCCGCAGCCGTCTCGCGTAAAGCCTGAACCGGAGACAGGGATGGGGATAGCGACATTTTGCCCGCAAGCCGGGTCATGGGCGAAAGTTCGCCACCGATATTCCAGCAGCCCAGAAACCCGTTTACCTCATGTCTTCTTAAACCGCTCATTTTCTCGGCAAGATTAAAAGGCACAGGAATATAAGGCACAGAGGCCAGCTCATGGGTCGCCGCCAGTTGCAGTTTTGCCATGACCTTCATCCCGCGCTGCTTAGCAATTTGCAGATGATTCAGAAACCGGTTACAGGGACCGATATAGGAAAGACTGTATTCATTCACGGGATAGTTCTTGCCTGCCACTTTTTTTTGTCCATCGC
This sequence comes from uncultured Lentisphaeria bacterium, assembly GCA_903831825.1. Lineage (GTDB taxonomy): Bacteria > Verrucomicrobiota > Lentisphaeria > Victivallales > Victivallaceae > CAIPAT01. Next base: position 2,310 of record CAIKZE010000004.1, read on the forward strand.
CGCAGGTCTCCCAATCGGTCATAAGGATAACGTCCTTCGGCAAACGATTAATCAGTCGCTGTTGCGGGTGAGATTCGATAATGTTCCACGCCCAGCTCCAGGCGATGACGTCGGCTGCGGGCGAAGCCGCCTTTATACCCTTGTTGATAACAGTAATCAGCTCGGCCACGACATCGGATGGATTGCGGCTAATACAGCGGGGACAAATCCAGGCTTCGTCGAGCAGGTGATGAAGTTTATATATTGTGTCAATAGAATTGTTGTTCCAATATTTAGGCTGCCAGATTGGAGACCTGGCATAATCTTGGATGATAGAGGTTTCCTGCTGAAGATGCGTATATGAGTAATGGGAGAAACAGTGAGTTATAAACTCGCTGGCGGTGATACAGAACGCGCCCCCCAGGCCCGGCGTTTTTTGGAACAGATTATAACAGCTTTCTTCAATGAATTCCCGCACGGCTGGCACGCTGGTGCAAAAGCCGCGACGAATACCGGCCCAAGCCTCGTTGTCGCTTGAACACATCATGGCCCGGCCTTGGGCTTCCGGATGTTTCAGCCAGAAAGGCGAATCGGCAGGCAAACCGCGCGGCTCGCAGAGATATACAATGACCTTGAGCCCATGCTTGGCGGCCTTTTCCACCAGACGGTTCAATAATACAAGCTGGTTCGGGTCCGGCTTTGGGAAAAAGCCGGACGGCACGGTTTCTCTCAGGACGACATGGACCCAGATGCTGTCAAACCCATGACCGGCGGCAGTTGCAAGGTAATGGTCGGTGTATACCTTATTGGCTGACTCCAATTCGGCGTGAGAAAGGCCGTCTTTGCCCCAGCAATCCGATTCCATAGACCGGATAATCCGGGGGGTAAACTGAAATATGCGTTTATCTTTCATGGGGACATCTCCGAAAACTTTGTTTCTCATCATACCACACAGTTCATCAGGTAATATCTTCGGTAAAGCTCGTGGAGGGTGGGTGCGGTGACGCGAAGAGTGTTTTCATTCACTCTTGCGATATACGGAAAAAGCGTGTTTTCTTTTCCTGTGTCGCAGAGACCGAACGGCGCATATTTCTCCGCAAATTCTGAGGCCGCATATTTTATGACGAGCGTAAACGGCGGTGAAAGCTTCCATGGGGAAATGGAGCTGAGTGACTGTATCGCGCGGCACGCTCCGTCTTTAATCATCTTCCGGGCCGTCGCCGGGTGTAGTGTGACACACAGGTTTCTGGTAATGCCTCTCTTCACCGCAACACCAACGAACCCGTTCGCAAGGGGAATCATTTCCTTGATCGTCTCCTCATCCCCGGTCAAAAGAGCCAGCGGGATATTTTTTTCGCCAAGCACAGAGGTGAACAACCCTGCCTCGCCAACCTCGATATCATTCAACCACATTCCCTGATTTACCATGTGACTTCCCGTGTGTTCCAGCGAGCCGCGCACTCCTTTCCTGGGATGCTGTCCGATGATGAACGCGGCGGAAAACGAATCATCCACTGCATCCATGGGATTTCCTTTTCCGGTGACAAACGTCACGTCCGCGTCTATCCGGTCAAAATCAAGCATCATGTCATATCCTGACCCGTGTCCGTCGGCTATCAGGAATTCAGTTGCGCCGGCTTCTTTTGCACCCGTAACGGCCGCGTTGATCTCATCTGCAAGGAATTCGCGCGCCTTCCTGTAGTATGGATTGTCAATACCATTCAGTTGCTGATCAACTGAAATTCCCGCCACTCCTTCGAGGTCTGTAACAATAAAAATCTTCATTAAGAACGCTCTCCTTTTTTCAATAGTTGAGTTTAGGTGGATCTGACTTATACTTTTTATTTATTATGTATCGACTTAAAATACCGTATTTTAAGCCGTTAAAAGAAATGCTTAAGCGATCAACATTGTCTCTAAGAGGCATATTTGCATTGACAAAAAGCTGCTAACATTTGGTATACAGCAACATGTGTATTGCAAAAAGCGGAAGACCCTTTTGCAGCCTCATATTTCAGCAAAAGGACTGCCTGAAACGGGGTTGATTTTCAAAGTGTCACTTTTATGAACTCGCGTTTATCGGCGGATTCTCGGGCGCAGAGGCAGCTCAATGTGCCGTATATTCCGTTACCGGTAATTAAATCGGTACGGGCCCGCTGTCCGGTTTTCATGGTTTGCAGAAAATCATATACCAATTCTTTGTCGCCGCCATAATGGCTTAACGGCCCAGACGGAACGACTATTTCCTCGGTATGGTTACGGAAATGCGACATGACTTTTATCCTGCCTGAAAAATCCATTTCAATGGTGCCGCGATAACCGTAGATGCGAGCGCCGCGCCGATGCGCCGCGTTTCTGGCAAAAAAGTTTTGATGGTAACTGAGATGGGCGCCGCTTTCCAGTTCAATAATACATTCCCCGATGTCGTCAATTTTTATATCCCGGGAAAATCGGCACATTTGATGTGCTGTTTTTGCTTCCGCGTCAGCGACGGAGTTATAAGCATTGCGCTCATGAAAGTAATTATAAGGACTTTCATGACATTGTTTCTGCTCCTTGCACTGATCACAACTCAAGTCAAACGACTTATCTCCGCCGAAAACCCGTTGCGCCCGCATAGCGCAAACTTCGCGGGGAAGATGCCCGGCCAGGAAGAGCAGGTAGTCAATATCGTGAACCGCTTTCTGCATGAACATGCCGCCGGTCTTCTCGAAATCGCGATACCAGCTTGAAAAATAACCTGCACCATAACCAACATCATTGTAGGCGACAAGCTGTTCTACGGTTCCGATGGTTCCTAAATCAATGATTTTTTTAACTTCAGTCGTCAAAGGACACAAACGCATCGGCAGCGAAACTTCCACCGGCACAGAAGAATTTCTAAATGCCGCATAAAGTTTTTGCAATTGATCAAGATGAATTGAAACTGGTTTCTCCATATAGATCGGGGTGTTCATCTGTTCCAGTGCGCAGGCAACTTCAGTATGCAAGTTGCATGGAGTTCCAATGATAATACCATCCAATTCCACTTCTTTCGCGACAAAGTCTTTTAAATCATCGTAAAAGCGACAGCCGACATCAAGCTTGACCTGCTTTTCTGCAAGTCGCGCCCTGGCGGAGTCGAAATTGATATCCATTACAGCGGACACCTCGTAATCATCGCCATATACACCCGTATATCCGGCGATTGTGGCCGCTTGCAAACCGCATCCGACTATTCCTATTTTCAACATCTAATCTTTTCCTTTTGATCAAGGTGTCATGAAATCAACACTATGTTTATCTTTGAACGTTACTTCCTGTCATCTTGTACTGTTAACGTGTGATCCAGCCCACGTAACAGCATTACTCAGGAATGTTTCTGCTTCTTCCAATACTTTTGAAATTGGCTCAATAGTCATTATATACGCCTCTTTTATGTTTTTGCATTCGCATTTTTAATCGTCACAATCGCGCATTCGTGTTCCGCTAAACTCAGTCGCAGATGCGCCGCCTTCGCCTCCACTTTTATCGTAAACGGCTTGTCGCATGAAATCATGTCCGCTTTAAGATCCGGCAAATGAATCGTCACGAGCGGAGAGATCGGTACCGGCATTTCCGGGAAAGCATCTTCCATGATGATGATATGCCTGTCGCCATTTTGCGCCTCGAACGCGATCAGTTTTCCGGCGGTGGTTGTCGTTGCGGGCGAGTTAAGTTCCCGATGAATAAGCGCCACCGATTTGTTCATCAATTCACTGATACTGCTCCTGCCGTAGGCGACGCGTTCATAAAACGAATCACGCCGGACAACCGTAGGAGGAATGTTGAACAATGCGGTTTTCCCGCTTGCAGTCTGGTTGCAAAATAATACTGGAGCTTCGGCTTCCAGCAACACGGAAGCACTGGTTGCGCGGTATTTCGCAATACTCAGCGGATGTTCGGTATATTCCGCCATGCCACCGAGTATGAGCAGTGGATTGTCGGGCTGCTTGGCGTTCATCTTGATATTTTTCACCGCAACCGGTTTTTCCATCAGTTCAACGCCGAACAGGTCTTCAAGCCCGTCAACGGTTTCAAAAGCCAGCAGATTCACCCCTTGCGCATGCAGTTTTCGGATAGCGTCAATCTGTTCCGCTGTTACGCCGCAAAGAGGTGGAAGCACCAGTAATCCTACATCTTTCGCGGACAACTCACGCAACGATTCCAACGCGCACAGGAATCCAGACTGCTGTCCATCTACACGGGCAGTTTCCTGGACATACGGAATGGTCTCTTCTGCGGTATTGAATATGTCGCCCCACGGATAGCCGTTCGGACGGGAATATTCGTAGAACGCCTGATGGTTTTCGCAAATGGAGTCGCTATAGGCATAAGCAGTGCAACGCATCGGCTTGGCCGGTTTTGCTTTATGGATGAACTTCCAACTATCGAGTATGACATCAAAGCGTTCACGGTCTAACGCGTCGGTGTGAAAGCCGTAATCCTGCCAATAGTTGAATTGGCCCTTATCAAACCATGCCGTCGCATACGCATATTCAAAATACCTTTTCTTATCAGCGGAAGCCGGATGGTCTGTATTCCCGAACGGCGGCCAGGCATAGCCTACGGCTCCATCGGGGCATCCCTGGATAATGCAGGGATAAACTTCCGGATAAATTTTGGTGTCAGGCGCCGCCATCTTCAACGCAGTCAGCAGGATTGGGCCGCGCTGGATATTGTATTTACAGCTAAATGGATAATCTTCGAACGCGAAAAAACCGTCACAAAATTCCGGTATGGTTCCTTGATATTTAAGCACGTGGTTTGTTTTGCCATGGGCGACATACACATTCATTGGGCCGTAAGCGGAACGTTTAATTCCGGGATTGATCTCGCGCAGGTGTTTCTGCAAGGCAAGGTTTTCCCTGAAAAACCAGGCATTGAAGAAGTCAAGCCACTTGCGCCAGTGCAGTGTCACCAATTCCTCCAATGCCGCCTCAGGCATATGCCCGTTTTCCGTACGGAGCCTTTCCATTCCAGCGATAGTAAGATATTTTTCACCGTCCGGCGAAAAATCATTGCTGCGTAAAAACTCGATCAGCAGAGCCAATACTGGACCGGAATAGGTCGCAGGTTTCCACATGTCATGATGCTCTCCGCCAGTAATGTGACAAGGGAAGATGAAATCGCATTTGCTGACAACGTCCCGGTTGGACTCGATATCCGGATGTTCGCAAACGCGATCCGCTATCCACACCCACCATTTCCGATGATAGGTCTTCAGGATGTCATAAATCCGGTGCCGTCTTCCCACGTCAGGAGCATGAGTGGTTACCGACAGATAATGCGCCACGTTGTTTTCTACATTGAGATATGGTTCAAACTGATCCTGTTCCAAGCCTTTTGTTTCATTGGGCATGCTGAAGAGCAGCGGCAGCCCGGACAGCAGCGGAGCCGAAGGCGCATCCGGATCGGCGGACATCACCTCAAAGGCATGACGCTGAGTGATGACACAGCTCCCGGCAAACCAAAGATCGAAACTGAGATGATACACTCCGGGCGGTAACGTTTTCGGAGGCAGTTCCGCAATAAACTCCGTGAAGTTCAGTTCCGCGTTTTTAACCACTTTAAAAGGTGACACAGCGAGTGTCTCAAGCTCTTCAGTAAAGGCATTTTCAAGCTGACAATTCAGACTGACGTCTTCAGGCAGAAACTCGTCACCGCCAAACCTGATCACGGCTTTGAAAGAGCATTGTTCCAGTTCAATGAAAAAGTGATTGCGCCGGGCAAATGCCAAGGCGGCCTCATAGCGGGGATCGGTTTCGGGGATGCGTCTGCAAATTTCCTTGTCCGGTTGCGAATGCAATTCAAGCGCAAACTCACCAACCTGCGGGGCGGTTCCGGCATAGACAATTTTCTTTTGGGCGATATCGAATATCGCCTCATTCGGACCGCTCCTCAAATGGCTTGCGATGTTAATGACGCAATGTTCATAACCGATGGCAATGATGTTGACTTCCGGAATATCCGCCAGAAAGAAACTTGCGCGCAACGGCCATTCCGGCTTGCGATAAAGGTCTTTATAAAAAAACTTTTGATTTATCGGACTGGGATTGGCCAAGGTCAAAGTATCTCGTCCGACAGGATATAAACGCAGTACCCCCAGACGAACATAAGGCGCAGTAAGCATGTCTATCATCAACCCGTGATACGGGAACCAGGGAACATCCGGATTCTCAGTGTCGGAGCCGGATAGCTCAAGATCCAGCCGTGCCGTTCCGCCAAGTCCCGTGATGGATACTTTGTATTTCAATGGTGTGTGGAAACCATTGAGACTTGCTGGGAAAATTATTTCAGTTTCCGGTAAAATTTCTTTTCCCACAATCTTTTCAGGGGAACTGATTTTTACTTCGCGGAGTTCCAGTACGCCCATAAATTGGCTTCGATCAAACCCAATTCGTCCTTTTTTTAACCCACCTTCAGGAATCTTGAATGCGAATGTCGCACTGTCAAAAGACAATTCGACTTGACCATTTGCCACTTTGAGTTTCGCATTCAGCAGTCCCGAAGGTTTAGCATCAAGTGCGGCGTTTTGCTGCTCAAGCACTTTGGCCGTGCCGTTGCATTCATGACCTAGAACAGCAATGCATTGGCTGTCTTCGACCCGGCAATCCACAAAGTAACCTGTCCGCTTGCGTTCATCGTAATAAAAAAAGATCCTCAATGTTGGATGCGCCGCAGTCAGGTTTTCAAACACACTGTCATTGAACGTAAAAGTTGTCTCCAAAGTGAATTCGCTCAACGACGGAGTATTGGGCAAATGCCTGTTGCCGGGAGCGCTAATGACATATTTCCCCGATTCCCAACTACGGTGTTTATGCGACAGATCGGAATTACTCAAGACTTTCCAATTGCAGGCATTGCTGCGTTCATCACAACTGCCAAAGCAATCATAAAAATTATAACTCACGATGTGCGCTCCTATTACTTGTTTACACTATAAATGAAATACTATTCTTCAATAAAACATTTCAATCGCGGCGTCAGCCCAGAGTGCATCACTTTATAAAGTACTAATTTCAGCATCACCTATTTCCTCTACTTAATATAAACCGCCGTCACGTCTCCAGCATCCACCGTAACGCTCATCTTTTCAGGACTGCTGATCTTCTCTGAACTTCCGAATACTGAAGCGATTTGTCCGGATTTCAGGTTTTTATTATTCAATTCAACCTTGACTGGCTTGTCGGTTTCATTGAACAGCAGTACCAGCCGTTCATCGCCTTTTATCAGGACAAGCAGATTCGGATATTTCAACTGTTCTGAGGATGCCAGACTGTCTTCACGTTTTCCAGAGTAGAAAAGGTCTTCGTATTCGGCTATAAGTCTTGTTGCTTCGCCGATCCAGTAGAACATCCCCGCGACAGCTTCAAGGGAGCGCTGCATATCCACCCCTTCATGCGCCGAGGCAATCAAGCGTACGAATTGGCTTTTCCAGCTTTTGGCGTTGATGTACCCGTCTGCGGACAATACCTCACAGCCTTTTCCGGCCGGCGCAGTCTCGGAATGATTAAAGCCCATAAATGAAAATCTTTGTCCGACGACTCGCTGGAGACCAACTTTTGTCCGGAAAAACTCCATTGAATCGTCAAAGTATTGCTGTTGCTTGCTGTCGGCAACGCCATTTCCGGGCAAACCAGGAAATGCATATTCAATTTTGCCTTTGCAGGCCTCCCAGAAGGTATAGCCAGACGTCCCGTGGTAGACATACAGCCTCTTGCCAAGTTCCCTGCACACATCGGTGGCGACACCCTCCACTTCACCGTCAAGCTTGGATCTGAAATCGGCCCATTGTTTATAATAGTTCTTGAATATCTCATTGTCTGATAGTTCTTTGTCCGCAGGCAGTTTCGCAAACTCCTTAAAGGCCTTTTTGCATCTGTCGCAGAAGCAGTAGCTCCCATCTCCTTTTTGAGCTACCTCATAGGCGGCATGGCCGGCTAGTATCCAGGATTGACTTTCATTGTTTTGCCAGACTGATTCCGCCAATGGGACACTATCAAAGAATTTCTCCTTGTAATCCTTTTTTACCGCGTCCCTAAACGCGGTTCGTCCTTCGCCGATAGTCACATACCACGGACAGAAATTCTGATATCGCTTGTACCGTGAAGAGTCATTGTTGAAATACCTCGCTTTGAATTCCGGTCTGGTCTCCAGGAGATTGAGCAAGGCTCCTTTCATTCCGGCGTTGCCCCATATAAGATAATCATCATTAGCCGCAGCTATAAACGATGCCTTGGCATCAACGAGCAATTGGCGTACCTTCGTCAAATAATCACTTTGCATACCGTTGTCCTGCCAATAATTAAATCCTGCCGCCGTAGCCGCCTTGAGATGTTCTTTCAGATGTTGATCGGACAGCCAGTGGTTATTAATTATAATTGAGCGGTATTGCTGTATCATTATTTTTTCCAGCATTCGCCCGTTAATCGGCGGGAGTATCCGCACCGGGAGTTTTGTTTCGATTTCCGTGATATTGCGCCGGGCGCGCCGGGCGTAATAAAAGCATGTTTCTTTTTTGTCTGCACTCCACTTGTTTAGTTTTACCGGTAGCAAACAATAATTTGCCGGCACTATCTCCCCCGGCTTGGGAACGGCACCATTTTTATAGGTGATGGTGTACCGGTTGTATTTTCTTCCATCATGGTTCACCGAGACTTTTGTAACTTTTTCAGGTGAGCAATTATACCGATAGGCTGATCCATCGTCTCCCGCGCCACGCGACTTGTTCATGTCGAGCAGTTCAAAGCCCTCCGGCATATCCAGTTGAAACGTATAATCAGTCCAGGGCAGTGCCGACGGGGTATAGAGCGCCAAAAATATTGTTTCCGTGCTGTTTTCGGAAAATCCCCATTCCCGGACCAGCGGAAGGATACAGCGGAGTTCGCCATCGTGACTATTGTTCCAGAGAATCACCTGGCGCAGATAGATCTTCGCCGCAGGCTCAGCCGCCCAGAGGGAATTCCCTTCTTTTACCGCCGGAGATAACCATTTGGTATCATTGAATGCAGTGTCCATCCAGCCTTTTTCATCATTGGTTGAAATTTTCCAGCGGGATGCCGTTGCCGGCATGCCTTCAATTCCAATTTGCACTGCGGGACTGCTTCCGGAAGCAACGCATTCCGCCGAAAAAACTGACACCCCTTCTTTTATTTTGGCAATGTATTTGCCGGATGCATCAGGCTGGAGTTCCTTGCCGTCAAGATACAATTTAGTATTCACATCTCGGTTTTGCACATTTATCACGAGTTGTTTCGTCGGTACATTGATCTCGCCAAGCTTTTTATCATACAGCTTGATAAACTCAGATGCACCATCCGTATTTTTGCTCTCCAGCATCTTTTTCGCATTCTGTTTCAATATCAGGAGTTGTCGAATATTCCCATCAACCTGTTTGCCGACAATAGAAGCCTCCTGAACATTGGCGATTTTCCATAATCTGTCGCGCATCCAGCTTCCCAAGCGATTCAGGCTTTTCCGCGCCTGTGCCAGTCCTTCCTGATTAGGAGCGTCTTTGAAGGTCAGCAAGGCAAAATTTTCAACATCGGCGAAAGCGCTTTTAACAGGGGCGTAACAGGAATATTTCTCATTGTCAGGATTGTTGTTGGCGGAACGTGCCAGATTGAACAAAAACTGCTTGGTCTTAATGTCGGTGCCGATTCCGAGCTGTGAAAACGGAATTTTAATCTCCACGCTCCAGAAATCAACGCCTTTACAAGCAGCGGACTGCCAAGGTTCAGCGGCATTTGGGCTGGCGAAATTAGCCCAGCGGGCACCTCGGCTGTTGGTTACAAACTGCTTGAAGCCCTTCGGCGACTTGTCCATGCTGAAAAAGAATTCCAGATTGTCATCCGAATACCAGCCGTCGCGGTAATTGTTCTCATCAGTCTTTATCTTTTCCGGTTCCGGCTCTTCACATTTAACGGCGATATACAGATCACTTCCGTATCGCCCCATTTTGAAAGCAGTCTGCCGCATGGAGACGAAATCGCCGGTTTTGAGGCTAGTGAAGCCAATGGCCTCAGGAATATTTTCCCAGGCACTGCCGTTCCACTTGCCGTCCATCGCCGGAGCCTGTGCCAGCGGAAACACCGGATAGGCAAGTTCAGCGGAGATTGCTGTTACTCCGGTTAAAACCATCACACCCAAAATTATTGCCGCCAACATCGATCTCATGTAATTTCACCCGTTTAAAATTTCTATTTATTAGTAATTTTTAGATTTAAAAACTTTAAATCATGCAAAAACAAGACCACAAGCAGAACCGCACTTTAGATACCGCAGTCGCGGGACCCGCAAGCTGGACCAAACTTTAGAACTTTAGAACTTTAGAACTCTAGAACTCTAGAACTCTAGAACTTCCCTTAATCTTTTTTCACGATCTCCGCCGTGACATCTGAGAACTCTATGGAAGCCCCGGGACTCACCGTGATGACAACAGTTATTTTGTTAATCTCCTCTGGACTGCGCGTGGGTATTATAATTTCCACAATAAATTCTGTCCATTCTTCTGTTGCAGTGAACTCTTTATACCCAGGCATGCCACCGCCCGGATAAGAATATACGCCCAATCCACCTTTGCCCTTACCTTTAACCATTGCCTTGATAATGCATTTATCGCCTGTAGCGATTGACCAACGTTTAGTGGAGTAAATATGTATTGCTTTGGTCTGTGAAGTCACCTGCAGCGCATTTTTTTCCGTATCAGGAATCTTCTTCAACGACACATTTGCCGTATCTTCCCAAAAGTTAGGCTTGTTCGGTACCCATTCGTCTGGGAATCCGTATATCAATTCAGAGCCGAAACTGCCTTTGATATCCAATATTTCTCCGGCAGATAAAAAACCGTTAAGACTGAACATCAACGCGAGTAGCATTAACATCTGTTGCATTTTTTTCATTTCACTCATTTCCTAGGTTTTGAATAATAGTTTAGTTTTAAAAAGTTACTTTTCTTGAAAAAATTCCGTATTTTTTCAGACCTGTCTAATTCGTTCTTCAAGTTCTCTTTTTCCTTTCATAATTGTTCTGGGTTTCTGACGGTTAACACTGACAGTCCATTAATTTTCAATGTTTCCCATTGTACCTCAGCTTTTTCTGCTCTGTTTTTCATCTGCTCTTTAACTTTTTTATTTTTCGGCATCATTTTGGGGCATCAATTCCCGAAAGGTGCTCCATTCCAGCCGCCAATTCACTTTTTGACACTAAACTATTACAGTTTTGATATATTTTGGTAAGCGGATTAATTTGTCAATACCTGTAATTGGCGTAGATGTATATTGACGTAAGGTCTGTTAATTTCATGGGTCTGACACTGCCATCCAGAAACGACTGATTCGCGGCTCTAGAATGCCTCAAATGTGCACTCTGTCCGGTGCCTTCAAAGTTGAAAAGGTACCACTGTTTCCCGTCAGCACCAACGGTGTCTGAAAAAGACGGAACATGGGCCATATTGACGTTGTACCCAATAATGGTTTTGGTCAGCCTTGATAACTTTTGGGGAGCTATTGTTATATCTTTTCCATAAAGCGAAGAGCTTGCCCAATTTTTAGTCAAATCACCGAAAGTGGATGGCAATGTCTGGCAGTACAGCCAGTTTTTATCCGCAGCCCAAGAAATATAATGGGCAGCGTTATATATTTCATACCAGGCTTTACTGCCATCCCAAGGACTCACGAGCCAATCTTGGAAGTCATTGCAATACATCAATTCCACTGATTGCAATTGTTTAAGATTGTTGGTACACGAAATTGCTTTGGCTTTGTCCCGCGCTTTGTTCAGCGCCGGCAGCAGCATTGAGGCCAAAATCGCGATGATCGCGATCACGACCAGGAGTTCGATGAGTGTGAAATTCAACGACTTGCAACTTTTTTTCACATTCATTTTCGTCTCTGCTTTACGATTTGTCTTCCGGAACATGTTGGTTTTCATTCTGCACCCCTTTCCTTGTTATTGGTTTTGTGTAAAAGTTTACCTTTTATTCATGTTGTCACTAAAGCTAAACGTTCATTTTCGTGCATCGTCGATTCACGCTTGATAATCCGAGCATCAAATATCTGCCGGCCCGGCCTGAATTCGTCTTCCAGCAGCCGCCTCGCCGCAACCCGGCCAATCTCGTCATAAGGGAAATCCAGGCTGGAAAGCGCAGGAAACGCCTGCTGGTTATAGTTGATTTCGTCAGTTGCCATGATTATTACGCTTTCCGGCAGGCCAAAACAGTAATTCAATGAGCGCTGCGTCCGCAGTTTGAAAACCAGAATCGGGTTCAGCAGCAATGCGTCAAAATGATTCTTCCTATAAAAATCGCCGATGACCTCGCCAATGTTTTTATTGCTGATATTCAAAGTATCCATCCAGGCGGCATACCGGAGTCCGCACTTGGCCAGTCCGGACTTATAACCATGCAATACCGGATGATCTTTTTCTTCTTCAAGGTAGCTTTCTGCCAGAGCAATCCGGCAGCAGCCGCGATCCGCCAATAGTTTTACCGCCGACTCCATCGCGCTGATAGTGTTCATGCTTAAAACAAACCAATTTTTAAGGTAATCAGTATATAATTTAAAATGATAAGTCTGATTTTCGACCAAAACCACCTTGCAGCCGCGTTCTTTAAACAGCGAAAACAGATCACAATACCAGTAGCCGTCCACCAGTACCCTGCTGTCCGAGTTAATAAAATCCAATTGTTTCCAATCAATATCGTGTTGATAATTGGTACTAGAAACCGGTACCGTCTGTACCCGGCAGTTATGTTCAAAGGCAATTTGCGAGACGCCTTGCAGCAAATGATGAGTATGCAGCGAATATGGAGACTGAATAGTATCACTGATAAAATTAGCGCAAGGCAGCAGAAAAGTTAGCGGAGTTTTGTTCTTTTCGATATTGGGCGGACATACACGGCGTCCTTTGCCTTTAAGCAATTCGATAAGCTTTTCATCTTCCAGCATTGGTAACACTGATCGTACCGTGACGCGGGAATACCCATATTTCTTTGCCACGTCAAATTCATTCGGCAGAAAACTGCCGTGCATGTAGACCCCGGATGCAATATCCGACTTCAATCTTTCGTACAGCTTCAGTCTTTTTACCGGCTCGTGCATAACTTTTACACCTGTTGTTCAACTTAATCTGATATTATAATACATGGTTGTATTATTAAAAGTCAATAGGTATTCAAAGAAAACAGCAAAATATAATGAAAATAATTTTCTAAGCTCACTAATGCCGACGGGCACCACGCTGCCGATGTCTCGAAGAACAATCACCGGCGCGCGGCGCTTTCCTGCGGCTGCGATTGTAACGGGGAATATGGCTGACCAACTGCGGAACGGGTGAATCAAGGAGTGTACATACGGATCTGGATATTATTTCACCGCTAATCAATAAATTTCACACA
>CAIKZE010000005.1 GCA_903831825.1 uncultured Lentisphaeria bacterium
AATATTAATTGAATAAATTTAAAGTAGAAAAACCAAAGTATCAGGAGAGCGCATTATGACGTGTCAGTGTCAAAATCATGAAGAGCTCAATCTGCTTGAGCAGTTTCCGGAGAAGAAAGTGCAGCTGGAGTCGTACCTGGACTCTTTGCCGCTCAGCGACGACAGAGAGAAGAATCGCAGTTTTCTAATTCAGTCGCTGCATAAGGCACAGAACATTTTCGGTTATCTGCCTGAAAGCGTTCAGTTGCTGGTGTCGGGAAAGCTGAAACTGCATCTTTCGGAAGTTTACGGGGTGATAAGTTTCTATCACTATTTCACGACGACTCCGGTCGGCAAATACAAAATCAACGTCTGTACCGGAACCGCCTGTTTCGTCAAAGGCTCCGGGGCAGTGCTGGATGAATTGAAACGCTACCTGAATATTGAAGAGGGCGAAACGTCGAAAGACAAGAAGTTCTCATTAGGCGGGTTGCGTTGTGTCGGAGCGTGCAGTCTGGCGCCGGTCGTCATGGTCAATGAGAAAGTCTATGGCAATGTAACAAGCAAAATGGTTCCCGAAATCATCAGCGAATGTAAATGATCACCTATAAGGATTTTATGATATGATAGACACACCAGATAAACTTTATCAGTTGGCTGAGAAGCTCAACAAAGAGAAAAAAGCCAGTACCCGGATTTTGATTTCCATGGGAACTTGCGGCGTTGCCGCCGGCGGCGCGCCGGTGGTTGAAGCGTTCAGGAACGAAGTTGCCGCGCGGAAACTGGAATCGGCCGTGGAACTGGTTGAGACCGGCTGCATGGGGCTTTGCCACTGCGAACCCAGCATTGAAGTAATCAATACCATTGATGGCACCAGTGTCATTTATGGCGATGTGAAACCGGATCAGGCCGGAGCGATTCTCGATGCCGCATCCGGTACCGCGGTTGGCTCCAGAGTCATTAACCGCACGTGGTACTATCCGGAAGACGAAGAGAACACGGCCGGCGCGATTCAGGCCAGGATCGTCCTCCGCAACTGCGGCCGGATCAATCCGGAAAGGCTGAATGATTATATTGCGCGCTCCGGTTATCAGGCGCTGGCAAAAGTGCTGACCGGGATGAAGCCGCACGAAGTAATTCTGGAAGTGATCGAATCCGGGCTGCGCGGGCGCGGCGGCGGCGGTTTCCCGACCGGCAAGAAATGGAGTTTCGCGGCGGCTCAGGAAACCCCGGTAAAATATTTGATCTGCAACGCCGACGAAGGCGATCCGGGCGCGTTCATGGACCGGGCAGTGCTGGAAGGTGACCCGCATTCAGTGCTCGAGGCAATGGCGATCGGCGGCTATGCCATCGGCGCTCATACCGGCTTTATTTATATCCGCGCCGAATATCCGCTGGCCATCCAGCGGCTGCATATCGCCATCAAGCAGGCGGAAGAAGCCGGCCTGCTGGGAAAAAATATTATGGGAACCGGGTTCGATTTCACGATCGAACTGAAATACGGAGCCGGAGCGTTTGTCTGCGGCGAAGAAACCGCGCTCATCCATTCCATTGAAGGGATGCGCGGCGAACCTACGTTCAAACCGCCTTTCCCGGCCGTATCCGGTTTGTGGAAGGCTCCGACCGTAGTCAACAATGTCGAAACCTTCGCCAATCTGGCCGCCATCTTCCGCAAAGGGTCAGCCTGGTTCAAGAAGATCGGTTCCGCCAATTCTTCCGGAACCAAAGTGTTCGCCCTGGCCGGGAAAGTTGACAAAGTCGGCCTGGTGGAAGTGCCGATGGGCACTCCGCTTAAAGATATCATTTTCGGACTCGGCAACGGCATCAAGTACGGCAAGCAGTTCAAAGCCGTGCAGACCGGCGGCCCGTCCGGCGGCTGCATCCGCGCGAATAAGATAGACACTCCGATTGATTACGAAGCGTTGATCGGGCTGGGCTCGATGATGGGGTCCGGCGGCATGATCGTCCTGGACGAAGATGACTGCATGGTTAACATTGCCAAATTCTTCCTTCAGTTCACGCTGGATGAATCCTGCGGCAAATGCACTCCATGCCGGATCGGCAACACCCGGTTGTACGAAATGCTGGAAACCATCTGCAATGGCAACGGAACCCAGGATACGCTGGTCAAACTGAAAACCCTGTCCAATATAATCAAAGACACGGCGCTTTGCGGACTTGGCCAGACTTCTCCGAACCCGGTATTGTCCACGATGGCCAATTTCCCGGAAGAGTATCAGGCTCATATCAAGGACCACAAATGTCCGGCCGGCGCTTGCAAGAATCTTATTTCTTTCGTGATTAATGACAACTGCGTAGGTTGTACGCTCTGTGCCAGAAACTGTCCGGTGAGCTGTATTGCCGGCGAGCGCAAAGGCAAGCATGTCATTGATCAGAACATATGCATCAAATGCGGCGTCTGCTACCAGACTTGTAAATTCCACGCCATAGACAGAAACTGAAGCTAATTACGGAGAACAAACAACATGATTAACATGACGATAAATAACATTCCGGTGGCAGTCAAGAAGAATTCGACAATTCTTCACGCCGCCAACAAAATCGGGATAAAAATTCCGACGCTCTGCCACATGGAATTAAGCTGTTTCGACATTGACCACACCACCGGTTCCTGCCGGATCTGCGTGGTCGAAGTCGAAGGCCGGAAAAACCTGGCTCCTGCCTGCTGCACTCCGGTAATGGAAGGCATGGTAGTGAGAACCAGCACCATCCGCGCAATCAACGCCCGCAGAACTTTACTGGACCTGCTGCTGTCGGATCATCCGAAAGATTGTCTGACCTGCGAAAAGAACGGTAACTGCGAACTGCAGAAGCTGGCCGCGGAAATGGATTTGCATCATGTCCTTTACGAAGGCAAACAATCCACCTATGACATTGACTTGTCCAGCAAATCCATCGTCCGCGACCTGGACAAATGCATAATGTGCCGCCGCTGCGAAACCGCCTGCAACAAAATGCAGACCGTAGGGATTCTTTCCGGCGTGGGCCGCGGTTTTAACGCCGTCGTGGCTCCGGCCGCGATGCGTCCGCTCACCGACACTAAATGCACGTTCTGCGGACAGTGCGTAGCGGTCTGCCCGGTCGGCGCACTGACTGAAATGAACTATAAATATGACGTATGGCGCGCACTGAATGACAAAACCAAAACGGTAATTGTCCAGACCGCGCCTGCCGTCCGTGTCGCTATCGGCGAAGAATTCGGAATGGCCCCCGGCTCAATCGCCACCGGCAAACTGGTTGCCGGTCTGAAGCTGCTCGGATTCGACAAAGTGTTCGATACCGACTTTGCCGCCGACCTGACAATCATGGAAGAAACCACCGAGTTGATCGAAAGACTTACTAAAAAGCAGAATCTGCCGATCCTTACCTCCTGCTGCCCCGGCTGGGTGAAGTTCCTGGAACACCAGTTCCCGAACCTGGTTTACATGCCTTCCACCGCGAAGTCGCCGCAGCAGATGTTCGGTGCCATTGCCAAGTCCTACTTTGCCGAAAAGATCGGCAAGAAACCGGAAGATATTATTGTCGTATCGGTCATGCCGTGCCTGGCCAAAAAATATGAAGCGTCCCGTGAAGAATTCACTCATAACGGGGTTAAAGACGTGGATATCGTGATTTCCACCCGCGAACTGGCTGACATGTTCAAAGAAGCCGGCATCCTGATTGACCATCTGGAACCGGCGGTATATGACAATCCGCTCGGCGAGTCCACCGGGGCTGCGGTAATTTTCGGAGCTTCCGGCGGTGTGCTCGAAGCCGCTCTCCGTACTGCCGCTGATTGGGTTTCCGGACAGGATTTGCCGGAAATTGATTTCAAAGCAGTCCGCGGGCTGGAAGGCGTCAAGGAAGCTACCGTTAACGTGGCAGGCATCGAAGTTAAGGCCGCCGTTACCTCCGGCCTTGGCAACGCCCGCAAGATTCTGGAGAGAATCCAGAGAGGGGAAGCGCATTACGACGCCATCGAAATCATGGCATGTCCCGGCGGCTGTATCAACGGCGGTGGACAGCCTTATATACATGGAGACACTTCCATCCTGGAGAAACGCAAAAACGCGATCTATCAGGCTGACGAGAAAATCACTCTGCGCAAATCGCATCAGAACCCGTATATCCAGAAACTCTACGCCGAGTTTCTGGGCAAGCCCGGCAGCCATAAGGCGCACGAGTTGCTTCACACTCACTACACGCCGCGTCAGGATATCTGATTACAGTATCAGGCAAATAAGCATCTCAGCGGCCGGGGGGTAACTCCCGGCCGCTTTTTTGTGGCTTTATAATCAACTGCGCTTGCCGGAGAAGGAAATGCGGGGATCAACCATGACGTACATAAGATCGGATAGCAGAATTCCGCCCAGAGTCAGCACTGCGGCAAAAGAAAACAGCGCCATCTGGACGGGATAATCACGGCTGCTCAACGCCAGCAGCGAAAGCGAACCCATGCCGGGAATGCTGAAGACGTATTCGATAATGATGCTCCCCGCAACCAGTCCTGGAAGCAGCCCGGAAAAGAGTGTAATCAACACGATCATGCCGTTGCGCAATGCGTGTTTGAAGATCACCTGATATTCCGGAACCCCTTTGGCCCGGGCGGTGCGGATGTAGTCCTGCCGGATGACTTCAAGCATGCCGGAACGCGCATAGCGGGACAACCCGGCAAAACCGGCATAGGCCAGACAGATTACCGGCAACACATAATGCCTTGCGGAATTCCACAGAATCTCCCATGAACCCATACTGAGTGTATTGGCGGAACTGAGGCCTTTCAGCGGAAACAGCGGATAGCTGCCGCCTTCGCACAGTGTGGCCTGAAGCATCAGCGTCACCCAGATTACCGGCAGCGAATACAGAAAAAACATCACAAAAGTTACAAACCGGTCAAAGAAGGTATCCACGTAGACTGCGGAATAGATGCCCAGCGGGATAGCCAGCAGGTAAGTAATCAGTACAGCCAGAATATTGAGCTGCAGCGTCACCGGCAGGCGTTCCATAATGATATCGGTCACCGGCCGTCCGGTGTCAACCGAGGCCGAAGTGCCGAAATCGGCATGGCAGACAACGCCTTTCAGCCAGAATATGAACCCGATATAAATCGGCTTGTCCAGAAAAAGTTTTTCCCGCATGGAACGGTTCTGGGCAAATGCGCCTTTTTCGGCGGACATCCCTTCGCCGGAAGTTTCCCCCATGAGCGAGCTTTTGGTCGGGTCGCCGGGCGCATAGCGCAAAAGCATATAGCTGACCGCCATGATGATAAACAACGTCAACACCGCCAGTCCCAGCCGTTTTATGATATATTCCAACATTCAACTACCTGTTTATTTTAAAATTGATGCTTAAAGTTATTCCAGATAGCAATATTTTCAAGACAACATAGCAATTAAGATTTCCATTAACTTTTGCCATCATTCCATTCGATGTACCATTATAAGAATTTACGGCAGCTCAAAAAATATTGAAAATAATTATATTATTCGTTGAATTTGCAAATTATCAGAATAATTTATTTAAAAGCGAATTAAAAAGAGAATAATACAGGAAAATAAGAATAATGAACCATATAGATATAAAAATACTGAATATACTTCGCGATAATGCGAAAATTTCCAATGCCGACCTTGCCAGACTGATGAGCATGGCGCCGTCAGCCGTGCTGGAACGTGTCAGAAAACTGGAAAGAAACGGCTATATCAGCGGTTATGAAACACGTCTGGACTATAAAAAATTCGGTCTTAAACTTACCGCGTTTATCGAACTTATAACTTCCGAGAATATTGGTTCCACCGAAACCGGTTACAAGCTGGCAAAACTTCCTTTTATCCAGGAGATTTACAGCGTGAGCGGAGACTATTGTTATCTGATCAAGGTGAGGGTAGCGGATAGCGACGCGCTTGCCGAACTTTTAGGGCAAATGGGGAAGATCAAAGGAATCAAAAGTTCGAAGACGACACTGGTGCTTAAAGCCGTCAAAGAGTCATCCTCAATAGAGCTGGAAAATATCTGACAATCAATTTTAAACGGAGGCGGAAAACCATGGAATATCCAGGAATTGAGATAAATTCGAATTTTATTCGCAGAAATGTTTTCATGCTGACAACGCGGTGGCTGTTGGACTTTGTGAACTTTTTAAAAAGTTATTTTCATTCTTTTTTGCTGGAAAATTTTTAAAATATGTTGCTTTTCGAACCGGTTCAATGTATAATTATATAAGGTTGATTCGAACCGGTTCTATAAGTGTCTTAGCTTAATTAAATTGATATTTTGCATTAGGATTTATAATAATAAACAGGAGTCAGTCTTATGTGTAATCTCAGATTGAAGAACGGGCGTTTCCATGATTTCACGCTTATCGAGCTCATGGTTGTTATCTGCATAATAATGATTTTAGTGAGTATGCTGCTTCCGGCGCTTCAAAAATCAAGAGAGAAGGCGAAGAGTATTTCCTGTGCGGGCAAATTGAAAAATATGGAAATTTGTATTGCGTCATATGGTACTGATGGCAGGGGATATTTTCCATGCGGATATGGAAATCAGTTACCCAACCAGTCCGGAACATACAACGATTGGGATGTCAAACTTATGCACTATTTGAGCGGCTGTACAGTAGATGTGAACGGAATCCCCACGATATACCAGCCTTATTATCATTGTCCTTCCTCGCCGGTCTCTCTCTACAGTACAAATCCGGCGCGCTGTCTGGGGTATGCCATGAATGGCTATATCGTTAAGAACTCTGCCGCGATTGCGGGCCACCGGGCGATTGCTAATGTGGAATGGGTTGAGCATCCGTCAAAATTACTTGTCGTGGCCGATGGCGAAGAGGTGAATCACGATGGGGCCGGTTATGAATGGACAACATATAATATCGGGGGGTTAATGATAAGGCCGGATGCAAACATAAATGCTGAAACATGGCGTCATTCGGTCGGAACGAATATCCTTTTTGCCGACGGTCATATGGAATGGAAACCAATGGCCGGCGGCACGCTCATTAGCTCAACATATGATACAGGAGCCCCTGATCCGATTCCCAAGGGGATTGAATTAAATAACGGCTTAGCTTACTAAGGAACTGTCACAAAAGAACCCGTGTTTTGTACTGCGTTAGCGTAGCGTGTGCAATAAAGCGCCATCGGCTTGTTTTTGCTTGATGCCAACCAGATAAATGAAATTCCAGGCTTGTTGCCGGATGAAATAAAGCATTTTTTTATATATAAAGGATAAAAAACATGATTATTAAGAGTTTGTTTTCCGTGTTCTCCATGTTGTTGATTGCCGGCAGTCTATGTGCAATTGATACCGTAAAATCTTCTGACGCTTCCAAGAAAGAAGCAATAATATGGCTTTCGATTGAAAGTCCGCCCCAAATCTGGGAATATGGATATGGAAAGGCATTTCCCGCCGACTATATGCTAAAAGCCATAGCGGACGCTGGTTTTACTGATATAGAATTTGAGACAGGCGCCTCCAGGGGCCCCATTGATTTTTATCATAATACCAAAGTGGAGCATGCCACAAGATGTCCCAGGATGGGCGACAGGGAATGGCTGGAAGAAGCCCTTGCCGCGGCAGACAAATATAATCTCAAAATATGGCTTATACTTACCCCGGATTATAAAGTTAAAGGCACGGACATCGCAGGACTTAATGATCCGCGGCATATTAAAATATGGACTGACATCATAGAAGAATTCGGCAAAAATTATAAACCCCGTCATGAAAGTCTTGCCGGAATATACCTTCACGAGTTAGACTGCGCCGAAGCTCCTGACACGCACAGTAAAGAGCTGGAAAAGTTCAATTTATTTTGTCAGAAAAACTTTGGCGAAGCGTATGACAATAATAAAATGCCGGACGGCAAAGGCAACACCAAGTGGGATAAAAGATTTTGTCTTTATAAAATTGAGACTATGACCAATTTCGTAAAGATTATGAGAGATACTGCCGCCCGATACGATATGAAAACGGCATTCTGCCTTTATCCGCCAGAGATAACTGACTGTAATCCGTCATCCTGGGGATATGATGCGGTAGCCATTGAAAAAATAGTTGACCGGATGTGGGTTGTGGTACAGTCGGAGTACCGTGATTTGAAAAAAGTGTGGCTGGATTCTGGACTTGGTTACAGAGGGGTCAATATGCCGTATCGACAGGCTATGGCCTTTCATGGCAAACCGATAGGAATCTTCGAAAGCCGTGTGATGTTATTCCCGGACATCGTGAGAAAATATTACAGCATGAATGAATCGTTTACCAAGGTATACGGCGATGTCTTGAATGGCTATTACCAAAAGAGCGAAAGAATGATCGACCTCTTTTTGCGGGTTGAAAATGTGAAAAAATGGAATAAGCTGCAAAAAGAATGGATGGGGGCCGAATCACAGTCAAAAATTGCCGTCATGGCCACCTCGGTACCGTTGGTGTTGAGATTCCCGGCCGCGCCGGGAGTAACATACAGAAAAGTCTTTACGTCACTGCTGGATGACCTGAAAAAGCGTTATTCCGTTGACGCGCAACTAATCGGTACCGAGTTTACGCTAAAACCTGAAAATCTCGCGAAATATGACCTCTTGATTATCCCGGAGGAAATGGGCATTGGAATGGATGAAGCTTTCCTTAACAGCCTGAAAAATTATCTCGCAAAAGGCGGCAAGGTGCTGGCTCTGGGAACACCCATAACCACCGGCGGCAGTGATTTGGAGAAACAGACAGACCATATGGAAGAATTGTTCGGCATAAAAATAAAAGACGCCAAGCCCCTGCCGGGATACATTGCACTTGAAAGCCCCAATATCCCTGTACCCAAAAAGAAAACATGGTGTGAATTGCGCGATATCAAAGTAACTTCAGCGGAAGAAGTTGTAATCCGCGATAAATTTACCAAGAAGCCTGTAATGACGCGCAAGGGAAATGCCTACTATCTGGCTTGCGGATACAGCGAAGGAAAAAGTAAACTCATTTCTGACTTCATAGATAAAATTGTCCCGCAGCCGGCGTGTCTTAATGAAAATGATAATTTCCGATTTTCTTCAATGACCAGGAATAACGATATGCTCTGCGTGGCGCTGCCTTGTGAAAAAGCAGCATCGGCGACATTGTCAATAGATGCCGGAAAATTGGGGTTGAAAGGCGACAAATTCGAAGTTAAAAATATTATTACCGGCAAAACGCTTTATGCTGTTACGGCTGACGAACTTAAAAAAGGCGTAAAAGTCAAGACCGACTATGATTCCGAGCCTTATGTCCTGGCAATAGGAGCAAGCAATGATCTGGCACAATTCAAAGGGCTTTATCCTGACAATAAAGTTTTCGTCGATATGGGTAAAATAAATATTGTGGAAAATCCTGAAGTCGCGATTGCCGTGCCGGATAAGCCCGGCATCAAGGTCGGCATATATCAAAACAGTTATGGCGCGGAAGCAATTTATAATCAGCTTCGCAAGCTGCCGGAATTTAACTGCTTCTATCTTCCCCGCCTTGACAGTGAATGCATGGGGCACGCGGATGTGCTTATAATTCCTCAGCCCCGGGCCGATGTCTTTTTTGATGGAGCCAAAAACGAAATAAGAGAAATGGTAAAACAAGGCAAAGGACTTATTCTTACGCACGATTCCGCCGTGAGGGCCAATGAACTGTTCCCGTCCGTCGCAGACGCAAACAAAGGGAAAATAATGAAAGTCGATGACAATAAAATAAAGATACAGGCAGCCCAGCCGGTGACGGCAGGACTGAAAGACGGCGATGAATACCTGCCCGGATTCGGCTTCGATCACTATGCGCTTGCTCCCGGCAAAGACGCTCAAGTCATAGCGAAGGATGTAAAAGGCAATGATGTTATTCTTGCCGGAAAATTTGGCAAAGGAAAAGTTGTTCTGTTCGGTACTCTTCCAGGGGAATTCACAGCTTGGAATGATCCGACGATGCTGCAAGGCAAAGAACTGGGAGGCAAAGAGCTTCAGATTCTTGCAGATTCTGTCAGGTGGCTTGCCGGCGATAAAAAATGATTTTCTTGAGATTTTAAGTTTCCATAGTTAAGGATGAGCAATATGAAAAAGTATTATGTTTTAGGTTTAATGCTGACAATCTTTTATGTTTCATTATCGCTTAATGCAGAAGACAAAAAAGAGAATGCCAGGAAAATAGATGTCGGAGTCCTGTCTGATCCAAAATTCAAGATGGATTGGTATTTGAAACGAAGCGAGCAGTATTTGGCAAAACTGCTTGCTGCCGGAATGAGTGCCGAAAAAGTTAACGCTGATATCTTTCTACCCCAAAACAAAGACAAAAGAGAACAATATAAAAGGATAGCCGTTTTTTACTATTATCTTTTCTCGCCTGAAATGTATTCGGGGATGGAGGATTATGTAAAGAATGGCGGGCTTCTGATTACTAATTCATATATGAATTCCCTGGATATGAACGGCAATTATGTCTATGACAAGAACATTGATAAGGAGATTGACGGAGCAAACCGTTTGCACGGCATCGACAGTTATGCGGCCGTTCAATTGCAAGACATTACTCCTAAAATTGAATGCCCACTGACAAAAGGTCTCGAAAAAGGGCAGGCAATTAAATGTCCTTTTGGGATGAGTGAAACCAAAGGCGCGGGAGCGACAGTGGTTATTGCCGGCACCGCTTTCCGCGGAAACGGACAAATCCCTGTAAAAGAGATGCCCGTAGTCGCTTTCAAACAAATGGGCAACGGCGCCATTATTTATCTTGGCCCTCCTGATCATGCCGCGCTTTTCAAAAATTGTTTTTCAAATGAAGTTCTCGAATGGCTGACAAATAATTAAAGGGAATTTTGGCATAAAATGAAAGCATACATAATAACCGATATGGAAGGCATTGCAGGCATTGCGGGATGGGATTCTCATAAGGGAACTGTCGTTGATAATAAAAAAGAAGAATGGATGACATTGGAAGTGGAGGCCGCCGTTCAGGGAGCAAAAAAAGCCGGTGCGGACGAGATAATCATAGCGGAAAGCCATAAACTTATCATTGATTTGCTTGATAAGGACGTAAAGGTTGTTGTAAGCGGGGAATTTTCACTTGATTATCTGCCTGGTCTCGATGCGTCGGTTGATGCTGTTTTGATAATTGGTCAGCACGCCCGCAGCGGTATTGGCACCGGGGTTTTAAACCATACCGGCAATAATACGACATTAAACATTTTTCTGAATGGAAAAGTTATTGGGGAAGCCGGTTTTGAAATGGCGTATGCGGCTTCAATGGGGGTTCCCACAATATTTCTTTCAGGCGATAAAGCGGCGGCGGAAGAAGCAAATGACCTTGTGAAAAATATGGAAACTGTGGTTGTCAAGGAAGGCATAAACAAATACATGGCAATCAGTGTCCATCCTGAAAAGGCAAGAGAACTTATAAAAAATGGCGTAGAAATAGCGTTTTCCCGCATGAAGGAAATTGATGTTTTCAAACCGGCGCCGCCATATGAGCTGGTGATCGAATTTTCGACGACCCAGACCGCCTCAAAAATGGCAATTATTCCGGGGGTAAAGAAGATAGATGGAAGAACAATCTCATATACTTCCATGAATTTTAAGGAAATAGTGGCGATTTATTGTTTGCGCGGCGCTCTTTATGACGTGAAATAAATGATTATTATCAAATGCTTATGCGATTTGATAATTGATATTCCGCTGTTTGTATTGTGAACAGTTCCGGAATCCCGGAACTGTTTATCAGTACGCTATTAATTAAGGTTGTTAAATAAACAATACAGGTTAACATGTTTAATACAAAGAAATTACCCGGCTTTATTCTTGCTTTTGGAGCGACGGCGCTGTGGGCCAGCTTCTATATTGTCAGCAGATTTGTGTTCGGTGAAAACGCGGAAGATATAGATCCGATATTTTTTTCGTTCCTGCGTTTCCTGATGGCAGCCATTTTTGCAATTGCATTGACTATTCATCAAAAGAAAACTTATCAGCTTTTTCATGCTGTAAAAAATGACTTCCGGATGTTTCTTTTTCTTGGACTGATAGGCATCGTCGGGGAAGGGATTCTTGTCTTTTGGTCTTTGAAATATACGACCGCCACCCGTTCCAGCCTTTTTGCCAATACGTCTCCGATATTCACTGTAATAATCGCGCTTTTTGCGCTTAAGGAGAAGTTGAATTTACGCAAGCTCACAGGGATGCTGCTGGGTTTCGGGGGAGTTCTTATTGCGATCAGCAGTAAAAGCAAGGGAGACTTATTTCTCTCTTCGACATCGGTGATAGGCGACCTGCTCGCGCTGGGTTCCGGGATCTGCTGGGCGGGGTATACGGTATGGGGCATCAGAGTTTCAAAAAAGTATGGCAGCATACTAAGCACCACCGTAGTAATACTGTCCGGAACAATAATGCTTTTTTTCATTGTTATCCTGGCGAAGTGCCCGGTGAGATGGGATCTTTCACTAAACCTGTGGCTTGCCACCATTTATATGGGGGTATTTGTCAATGGGCTGGCTTACATCTGCTGGTATGCGGCCTTGAAGTATCTGAACGCCGGGGAAGTAGGGGCATTTGGATATATCAGTCTCATTCTTACGGTGATAATGTCTTCAATTCTGCTTCATGAGAAATTCAGTTTTTTATTTTTCATCGCCATCTTCGGGGTATTGGCCGGAGTATATCTTATGATGGAAAAGAGAAGCATAAATTCTGCTAAATGTGAATAATATAAGGTATATTTAATCAATGAAAATGCACTGGATTGACTGGTCGATAATTGTTTTTTTATTGGGCTCGCTCCTGATAATTACACTTTATGCCAGAAGATATATGAAAAGCGTGGCGGACTTTCTGGCGGCGAACCGTATGGCCGGAAGGTACATGCTGACCGTTTCCAATGGATTCGGCGGCGCAATCTCAATCATCGCGGTTTGGGAAATGTTATACAACTCCGGCTTGCCGACTCAGTGGTGGGGTATGATCGGAATGCCGATCGGGCTTATTCTGGGTATTTCCGGTTTTATCATCTATCGCTTCCGCCAGACCCGCGCACTGACGCTGGCACAATTTTTTGAAATACGCTACAGCCGTCAGTTCCGGTATTTCGCCGGATTTCTCTGCTGGGTTTCGGGCGTGTTCAATTATGGTATTTTCCCGCTTGTCACTGCTCGCGTCATTATCTATTTTTTCGGCTTGCCGGAGCATTTTCATCTTGGAACTTTTGAAATGCCGACCCTGCCGCTGATTATGGCGGCATACCTTGGCATTGCTTTGTTCATTGCCTGTACCGGCGGCCAGATCAGCATTATGATCGCCGACTTTTACCAGGGTATTCTGCTGATGCTGATTTTTCTGATCCTCATGTGTTTTTTGATGTTCAAATTTGAATGGAACGACATCATTGCCGGACTGCTGATGGCCCCGGAGGGCAAATCCATGCTCAATCCGTTCAAAACCGGAGAAGTGCATGATTTCAACATCTGGTATTTTCTAATGGGACTTTTCGGCATGATCTATAACTCCAAATCATGGCAGGGGAATTCAGGATTTAATGCCGCGGCCAAAACCCCGCACGAAGCGCAGATGGCCGGGATTATCGGTTCGTGGCGCGGTATTGCGTCCGGGTTGTGCATGCTGCTGATTCCGCTCGCTGCCTATGCCGTGCTGCACCTGCCGAAATTCGCCGAAATGGCCGCGCCTATCCATGCGCAGATTGCGGCGATCACCGATCCGCAGATACAAAAACAGATGACCGTGCCGCTGTTCCTGTCCAATATTCTGCCGGTGGGTATGATGGGGTTATTTGCCGCGGTCATCGTGGCTTGCGCCATCAGTTGCGACAACAGTTACCTGCATTCCTGGGGAACGATTTTCGTGCAGGACGTGCTGATGCCGATCCGCAACAGACCGCTTGAACCTAAACGGCATCTGCTCTGGTTGCGGGTATCGATTTTCGGCGTGGCGTTGTTCGGATTCATCTTCAGCATGCTGTTCCCGCTGAAAGATTTCATTTTAATGTTTTTTGCGCTTACCGCCGCCATATATTGCGGCGGAGCAGGCGCCGTAATCATCGGCGGATTGTACTGGAAACGCGGCACGACTGAAGCGGCCTGGACCGCGTTGATTCTCGGCACGGTGATGGCGTTCGGCGGTATGCTTATCCAGAGTTATTGGGCGACTCAGATGGCTCCGATTCTGCTGAAATTGTGGCCGGACTGGCAATGGGTTATCGCGCATAAAACAAATTTCCCACTGAATGGGATGGAAATCTATTTTTATGCCATGCTGACTGCCTCTTTGAGCTATGTATTGGTATCACTGCTTGGCCCTAAACGCGTGTTTGACATGGACAAAATGCTGCATTGCGGCAAATACGCGGTCAAGGATGACGTGGTCGAAGCCAAAGATGCGCTTAAAGTCAAACGCAAAACTTTTGGCGAACTCATCGGCGTGTCCAAAGAATTTTCCCGGTTCGAACGGATTCTGTTTTGGGCGACATTCTGGTGGACCATGAGCTGGTGGGGAATATTCGTTGTCGGTACTGTAATCAACCTCTTTTTTAAAGTTTCCGACAACGCCTGGTCATGGTTCTGGTGGTTCAAACTCTGGTGGTTCAGTCTGATTCTTGGAACCGTCTGCACCGGTTGGATTTTCTGCGGCGGCATTCGCGATGCCTTCCGGTTATTCCGTGATCTCAGGGCCGAAAAGGTCGACAATGCCGATGACGGGACAGTAAAGAAAATCTAGGCGATATTCAATCACCAGGAGGTCGGAAATCATGGAATATCCAAGAATCGAAATAAATCTGGATTTTATCCGCGGAAATGCTTCAGCGCTGACAACACTATGTGAAAAGCGGGGAATCGCTGTTGCCGGAGTAGTCAAATGTACTTGCGGCTCCCCTGCCGTTGCCTCGGCCATGCTGACGGGCGGGGTAAAGCAGATTGCAGATTCAAGGCTCGAGAATCTGGTGCGCCTGCGCAATAACGGCATTAATTCTGAGTTGATGCTTTTGCGTTCTCCGATGAAAAGTCAAATCCCGCATACGGTTAAAGTTGTCGATATCAGTCTGAATTCGGAGCTGGAAATAATTGAGATGCTGTCCGTTGAAGCGGTACGTCAGCGCAAAAAACACGACATTATCCTGATGACTGATCTTGGAGACCGTCGCGAAGGCCTGATGCCTCAAGATGTTATTCCCGCCGTCGGGGCAATCATCAGGATGTCCGGCGTTTGTCTGGCCGGCATCGGCACCAATCTTACCTGTTTTGGCGGGGTGCTTCCTTCTCTGGAAAATATGCAATTGCTGACGGAACTTGCCGAAGAAATCGAAACAGTCTATAAAATAAAACTGCGTTGGATTTCCGGCGGCAACAGCAGTTCGTTGAAAATGATTATTGATGGTACAATGCCCGCAAAGATAAACCATGTGCGGCTGGGGGAAAGCATCCTGCTCGGCAGGGAAACCGCCTATGGCGAATTACTGTCAGGAACAGAACCGGATGCTTTCCGCCTGAAAGCTGAAGTTATTGAATCCGGCACCAAGCCGTCCAAACCGGAGGGAATTACCGGACTGGACGCTTTCGGCCACATCCCGGTGATATTAGGCGACAACCGCAACCGGCGACGGGCATTACTGGGTATCGGACGGGAAGATACGGTTTTAGATGGTCTCCTTCCCTGTGAACCGGGGATTAAGATTCTTGGCGGCAGCAGTGATCATCTGATTGTTGATATTGAAGATTCCGGTAAATCATACGAGGCCGGTGAGATCATGGCTTTCAATTTAACTTACCCTGCATTGCTCGGCTGTATGACCTCAAGCTATGTGAACAAGCGCTACTGCGGAATTTATCAGGAACCGCAAACCAGTAAAATTCGTATTGCCGGAATCCCGGTTAGCATTGGCGCCAACCGGTCAGGATCGGAACTTGCTCCTGAAGCCGTATGTGCTAAAAAATTGAAAGAGAAACTGGCCGATTCCGGATATATGGCGGAAGATTGCGGGAACATCGTCCAACCGGTGCTGTATGACGCAAGTCTGACTCCGAAACAGAAAGCCGCGTTGCTGATTAACGCCAATGACTGCCTGGCGCAATTCACGGTAAAAGCCTTGGACGATAACCGATTTCCGCTGGCCGTCGGCGGCGATCATTCAATCATTGCCGGAATTCTCAGCGGACTGAGGCAGCGAAAAAAAAATTTGGGCATGATAATGTTCTCCGCGTTCGGTGAGTTCAACGACGAAAAAACCAGTCCGACCGGTAATTTGCAAGGCATGGCGCTTGCTGCTTGCTGTAACCGCTGCGGTCTGCGGATGGCATCAATTTCGCCAGCTATGCCGGTTGAGAATATTGTATTGATCGGGCTGAGAAATGTCGATTCCGTCGAACGCAAATTGCTGCGGCAGTCAGGAATCAAGTTATTCACCATGGAAGATATTGATGTTCTCGGCATGCATGAAGTGATAGTTCAGGCTTGCCGCAAACTTACCCATTGCACTGAAGGAATTCATGTCAGCATCGGAATGAATTTCGCCGACCCCGCGGAAGCTCCCGGCGTATTGCTTGCGTCCAGGGGCGGAGTTAATTACCGTGAAGCGCATCTGGCAATGGAAACCCTGGCCGGAACCGGAATGGTTTGTTCCGCCGATATTACGGAACTGGCGCCGGTCAATGTCGCGAATGACCCGACCGCCGAATTCGGTGTTGAACTGCTGTGCTCGTTGCTGGGAAAAAAGATAATTTAATTTTACTTATGACGGTTTTTATGCATAAAATTTAAATCGAAAATGAAATCATCCTCTGTCTTTTTATACAGATAGAAAGCATAGCCGGCAAGAGCTATAATTGACCATGACGGCAACGGCAGCAAATGAGAATATTGTTTTTTAAAACTGCATGTATGGAATATTTTGCTGAGCATTGGATAAGAACCGAAGTGGTCGGATATTTGAAATACCACGTCCAGCGGAGCAACGTAAAACAGACAAAAACCGGAGCATACCGCAATATTAATCCAGTCTCTTTTTCTTAACAGGAAATTTATTTTTACCAACAACAGCAGGACAATAATACCGGCATCATAAAGCCGGTGATAACTTACGAGCATTGAAATACAAAATATAAGCAGCAGCAGATTCAGTCCTACTCCGTCACGCTTGCGCTCAATGAACAATATATATAAGGTCAGCGCAACCAGCAACAACTTGCAAATCGCGTTAAGGTAATCCAGCCTGAAAAAATCAATCTGAAGCATATTATACCCGCTGACCGCAAAAGAGTTGTAACCGTTGTCTAAACTGTCCATTAAAACCTGAACATAATGAATGTAATATTGAAACGGATCAAACCCGCAAAAGACAAGATACAATGAGAGTATAATGAATATGACAAAAGCAATGATGCAGATGAAATAATATCTTTTAGCGAACAACAAAGGGGCCAATACTGTTATCATGGAATACTTCATCAGGGCAACCAGCCCCAACGTCAGGGTTTTGGCATAAGGATTATCGAAATAGAAAAAAAGCAAAAAGCCTAAGATAATCCACGTGGGGCTTTGTCCGTGGCGGAGGCACATTATTACCGGAGACGAATTGATGAACAGAAAAATACTGAAGAAAAACAGGCAAGTGTATTTATCCGGGTCTTTAAATTTTATTCTTTGGAGCAATCCTGTGATTTTAAAGATGAAAACGCAACTTGCCGTCGCGCCAATTGCGGTCAGAATATAGTAAATCAGCGATGATATTTTTATACTCATGAACGTCCATGGGATAAAATATAATGTCATGCCGGGGTAAATAATCAAAGGGCCGTCCCATTCGTGTAAAACCAGATTGTTTATTTCATAACAGTCCAATCCTTTTAAAAGAGCCATGGTACAATCCACATAACAAACGAAATCAATTATGAGATTATTTCTGAAGGATGTGATTATCCGTAAAAGAGTTAACGCAACAAGACAGGATACGCCAAGGTAGAATAATGATGTTTTTATAAAGTTTTGCCGGCTGCGCATTGTTCTCAATATTTCTTTCCAAGTTTGCCTGAGCATGCTTATTATAAATATATTGTGATTATTACGGGTCTATAATAAACAACTAACCAAACAAGTAGTTATGTGTTAATGTTACACCAGGATAGCAAAGAAATCAATTGCCTTGATAAATATATTGGATAGATTTTCGTTTTGGCGTTCTGCATAGTAAATAAGCGCGGAAACAGCAATGATTAAGGGAAAATTTTACTTACCCATTGTTTTTTGCCGGCCGGCTCCTGGGGGAACTGCCTTTGCCTTGGGCATAGACCTTGCTGTAGAAACGTTCCGAGGCCAGTTCGGCGTAGTAGGGATATTGTTTTATAAGCTCTTCGCTTGCATCGATAGGAATATTCTGGAACCGCTTGTAGAACCAAAGATACTGCTCCGGATTTTTACGGACGATATCTTCGACAATTCTCATCAAATCCTGAGTCATTTCCAGGTCGTCGGCATAATCTTTGCTCTCGCGGGGCAATTTTTCGAAGTAGCTTTTGTAGCGGTGACCGACTCGCATGCACCCGCATACAACTACGGATGCATTCATTTTCCGACCGAACATTGCCGGAACGCGGCTGACCGGCACCGGCAACCCAAGGAAATCAACAAAGATGCCGCCGTCCCTGACCCGGGTATTCTGGTCAACAAGCGTTGCCAGCGCATAACCGTCCTTTAATGCCTTAATCATCGCCTTGACGGCGCCTTTGGCGGGGATGACGCGGTTTCCGCCGGTGCAGCGGCTGTTGTTGATAAGTGCGTCGATCCAGGGGTTTCTGACTTCCCGCGCAATGACTGCAAACTTGTCGTTGATGAAAGTTCTTATCATCAAGCCGGCAAGTTCCCAGTTGCCAAAGTGCATGCAAACGTAGATCAGGCCTCGTCCCTCTTTCGCGCACAACTCCCTTTCCCTGGCTATTGCGGGATCAAAGTCAAGGTATTTTCTGACTTTATCGGGTCTGCCGCTGAACCAGAATAGTTCCGCGACGGAAAGCACAATGTTGGAAACACTCTGCCGGGCGATGGAGGAAATTTCCCGCTCGGTTTTTTCCGGGAAGAAGATTTTGAGATTGGCCTTCGCAATACACCGCACTGACGGCAGCAGATAGAGAAAGAATCCGCAAAATGACGAAATCTTGAAAATAAGTGTGTGCGGCAGCCATCTTACGGCGGCATACGCCAAAAGCACCAGCAGGTATTCAGCGATATGTCTGATCGCTTTGAACGGATTTTCACGCTGCCTCAAATTGCACCCCCTGACGGCCTGCCCTCAAAGTAGACAACTGTAAAATCATTAACAATATATTGATCGTAATTTTAGTGGCTCTTTCCTAAAGCAAATGTGAATACAGCAAGAGATTTTCGCGGTTATGCTATCTGTAAATATTCACTAAGCTAGGTATGAATATAGCCTCCCAAAATGAAAAATTCAAGATTTTTCAAAAGCGCTCTGTGATGTTCCGGCAAAATGCAGCAAAAACTCTTTGCAGGCATTCAGGAATCTGAGCGCAATTCTCTGCAAATTTATGGCTTGCTTTCCTTCTCTTTGTTTGCGCGCTCCTGCCCGATGCCCATGGTCAGCGCGGTCAATCCGGCAAGTCCCCCCAACTGCATGGTTTCTGTGACCGTGCTGGGGACAATCACGATTGTGGAATTCTGCTTCAACCCTTCATAAAGCATGTTCATCGCCCTTAAATGAAGGGCGACAGGATTGTTGATATAGGTCTTGGCCGCTTCCTCAAACTTCTCCGCCACCTGCCGTTCCGAATCGCCCAGAATCACGCGGGCCTGACGTTCTCTTTCCGCCTGGGCCTGCATGGACATGGCATCTTCCAGTGCGGCGGGAATCAGCACGTCCTTGACTTCCACCGAAATGACATTGATGCCCCACGGCTCGGTGCGCTCATCAATGATCTTCTGCAGTTCGCAGCTAATTTTCTCCCGGCCTTCCAGCATGTCCGAAAGCATGGTTTTGCCGATGACGTCGCGCAGCGCAGTCTGGGAGGCCCAGCTTATGGCGCTTTGATAGTCGGCCACGTCCAGGGCAGCTTTCTTCGGGTCTAAAACTTTCCAGAACAGCACGGCGTCCACATCCACCGGCACCGTATCTTTGGTAAGGGTTTTTTCCGCCTTGAAGGACGCGGTGATTACGCGGGTGTCAATCCAGTAAGGTATCACGTCGATGACCGGAATAATGAAAAACAGTCCCGGCCCTTTGAGGGCGCGGAATTTGCCTAAGCGCAATACCACCACTCTTTCCCACTGGTCCGCAACCTTAATTGAGAGCGAGACAATGAGGGCGGCAAAAAAGGCGGCGACTACAATCAATACGCTTGCCGGGTTATCCGTTACTTTAAATGTGGCTACTGCCAATCCTATGCCAATGCCAAGAATTACGATGAAGATCAATGCCGCAACAGAACTGTTTTGTCTCATTTCGATTTCCTCCGTGATTTGGGTAATTAATTATATATCTATTGTTTTCAAATTACAAGAAATATCTGTTGAGGTAATTGCAAAAGTAGTCAGAATTCAGTAGTCAGTAGTCAGTAGTCAGTAGTCAGTAGTCAGAATAAATCCGGATTTGAATTAGAATTTCATTCTGAATTCTGGATTCTGAATTCTCTTTTGAAACTCCTCTTTTTCCTTTGAAAGACTTTTCAAATTCCTGAGAGTTCCTTATTTGCTAAAACCGCGGGAACCGCAGTCCGTCGCTGAATTCTGAATTCTGAATTCCTGCAAAACTTGAGTTTTGCAATTGGCTCTGTAAAAATGACTTTGATGTTCACACCCTGAACCGCGATGAACTGATATTCAGGATATTTTACCGATTTGCCGGTTGAAAAAATCTAGACCATAAGGTATAGATATTTATATGACTAAAATCTATAAAAAACATCAGGATGTAAAAGAAGACCTGGTAACGCTGGTTAAGTCCCTGGCTTCATCCGGGAAATACCTGCTGCCGCCGGAACGTGAACTTGCCGTATTGCTGGATGTCAGCCGGATGACTTTGCGCAAGGCGATAGGTGAACTGATTGCCGATGGTCTTATCCGGCAGGAAGGACGGAAAAATGAAATCGTCAATTCTTCCGGATTGCTGTGCAACTGCGGCAAAATCCTGTTTGTCGCATCTGGAGTTCAATGCGCATTTCACTTGCAGGCGCTCGAACGGCTGTGGTTGAATTTTGCGCCGATAGCCAAAATGCAAGGCGCGGATATCAGTTTGCTGCTGACAGACTCCTCTACCGGTTTTAACCTGGTTAAAGCGCAAATCCGGCAGGCTGATGTTGTTTTAATCTCTCCATTCAAATGCAATGTCACTGATGAACAGGTAATCGCATATCTCAAGGAGTTGGAAAAACAGAAGTTGGTGATTACCCTTACGGAATGCTATTTCGGGGCGGTGAAAAATATTATCAGTCTGGACAATTATGCGGCCGGTGAAATGGCGGCTGAGGCTTTGGTAAAAGCCGGATACAGAAAGATTTTTCTAATGGGATATTCTTTTGAAGAAAATAATAAAGATGAGTCTTTTGAAAAACGTATTGCCGGTTTCTCCAATGTGCTGAAGCAGCACGGGCTTTTGCGTAAAAATTGTATCCGGCTGGTTGAAAGATCGGCAGGCGAATACGGCATAAAATGCCGGGAGATTCTTAATCGTGCCGTTGAGGCGGGGGAAGACGCGGTATTCATCTATTCGGATGAGTCCATCCAGATGATCGTTTCGGATATCTGTGCTTCCGGGGCGGTGCCGGACAAGTTCGGCATAATCTCGCTGAACGGCTGCGGCGATTCGCTGCGGAACATTCCGCCGGTTTCGTGCGTCAGCCATGCTACCATGGGAGTCGCTGAAGCATTGCTGAAAACGCTGGCTGACTTCAGTTTGAAACGCCTGGATTTGCCGGTCAATATCCTTATCAAGCCGGAACTTTATGACAAAGGGACAATAAGACGTATTTTTAAAATTAAGGCGGGCTTTGCCCGCAACCCAAAAGAAGGAATTCAGAATTCAGAATTCAGGAGTCAGAATGGGAACCAGAAATTCAAAAAACAGAGGAACAGTTGCTATGGCGGATAACCCAATGGAGGGTTGTGCTCCGTCACAACCTTCTTTCGATCCCGGTCACGACAGGGCGTGACTCTCCATTAATGCAACTACTTGATGAACAGACCGTTTAATATGACAATTTTATAAACGTTTAAAGCATAGAAGTCTAAAACAAAGATACTAAATCAAATAAAAGAGGTACTCTGAAATGATCAACATGCATCCTGACAGTTCCATGTTTGCCGGAGCAAATTGGATATGGCCTGTAAACCATGAGGTCAATTACATCGACAACAGAATCCAGGCGAGGAAAGAATTCCGGCTTGATTATGTTCCGCCAAAATGCGAAATCTGCATTACGGCTGACTCGTTTTACATCCTCTATGTCAATGGTCAGTATGTGACGCGCGGGCCGGCCAGAGGGTTTCACGGCTGCTGGCCGTTTGACCGGGCGGACATTGCGCCATACCTGAAAAAGGGGAAAAACGTGCTGGCGGTCATGGGGTATCAGTATGGCACTTCCACTTTCACTTACTTGTATGCCGACGAAGCCGGTATTCTGCTGGCGGGAACGGCGGACGATGTTTCGCTGAACACCAACCGCACCTGGAAAGTCCGCCAGGCGCCGGGTTACTCGCGCGGGGTGGCGCGGCTCTCGCTGCAGCTTGGCTTCCAGGAACTGTATGATGCCTCGGTTGACCCGCTGGACGGCTGGAAAGAACTGGAGTACGATGATGGCGGCTGGGCCACCGGCGGTTTGATGGTTACCAGAACCCCCGGCGCGATGCCCTGGCACAACTTCGAGGAACGCGGCATTCCGCCGTTTACCAATGACCTGCTGTATCCGGAAAAGATCGTCGCCGAATCCGCCTGGCAATGCGGTAAAGACTTTGCCGTGCCGCGGAATCTGGTCAAACTCTACTGCGACGAGAAATGCGAATGGGTGCCGTTTGACAGCAAGGGCGACCCGAAACAATTGACCTTTGCCGCGTGGGACCCGGATGAAGCCCATGCGCTGCTGCTGGACTTCGGACGCGAGGTTGTCGGCACGATGCTCGTGGAGACGGAAACCGCTTCGTCCGGCGGCCTGGTTGATCTGCTGGCAACCGAAAGTCTGAATGGCGTCACCCCGGATTTGCTGGACCCGACCACGATTCATTGCCGCCAGGCATTCGGCAACCGCCTGAAACCGGCAACTGGCGTCACCCGCCACGAATTCCTGCATATCTGGGGGTTCCGTTACCTGGTGGTGGCGGTGCGCGGGAATCCGGCGGACATCAGCGTGAAAATCTCCCTGCGCCAGACCGTCTATCCGCTGAAGATCGCCGGCCGCTTCGAATCCTCTGAAAAACGCCTTAATGACATTTGGAATATGTGCGTCCATACTCAGCAAAGCTGTATGCTGGATGCTTATGTTGACTGCCCCTGGCGCGAACAGGCCCAATGGTGGGGCGATGCCTGTGTGCAGGCGCGGAACACGTTTGCGCTGGCCGCCGATTCCAGACTGCTGGTCAGAGGCATCCGGCAGCTCGGGACGCAAAAGACGTTCAGCGGGCTTACTTACGGTCATGCCCCGACCTGCTCGCATCATTGCATCCTGCCCGACTTTTCTTTGACCTGGATTGTCACGCACTGGCTTTACTACTGGCAGACCGGCGACCTTTCTCTCTTTGTCGAAATGAAAGACCGGATCAATGAGGTGCTGGAATACTTCCGCTGCAACCTCGGCAAAAACGGCCTGCTCGCGCATGACGACCGTTACTGGCTGTTCCTCGACTGGTGCGATGATCTGCATCGCGACGGCGTACCCGCGGTGCTCAATCTCCAGTATCTGCTGGCGCTGCGCTACGTTCAGCAAATGGCCGAAATGACCAAGCTCAAGGAACTGGAACGGGATTGCCGTTACCGCGCCGACAAACTGCTGTCGGCAATCAAAACCCACCTCTATGACCGCCATGAAGGCGCGATCTGGGACGGTATTGATAAAGAGGGCAGGGTGGTCAAGGCGCAATCCCCCCATACCGCCGCGCTGGCGATCCTGCTGGATATTTTCCCGGAAAGCCACGACAAATTCCTTGACCGTGTGCTGCTGCCGCTGATTAATAATGATGAAGTCAGGTCTGCCTATATGCCGTCCTCGTTCTTCATGTACTATATCTTCGAGGCCCTCAAACGCAAAGAAGTCAAACAGGAAGTCATTGACTGCATCCGCCGCTGGTGGGGCAAATGGGTCGATGAAGGCCTCTCCACCGTCCCGGAAAACTGGAACTGGCAGCAGCAGCGCGGCAACTGGAGCCTCTGCCATGCCTGGACCGCTCATCCGCTGGCGCATTTTCAGGAAATCATTCTTGGCGTCAAGCAAACGGCTCCCGCCTGGAAAAGTGTCTCGTTCAGGCCGTTCGCCGTCAGAGGTCAGAAAGCCGAAGGCGTCGTTCCCACTCCCTACGGCAATATCAAATGCGGCTGGGACTGGACCGGCGGCGAACTGACCAGACACATCGAAGTTCCGGAAGGCACCATTGTCCAGGAATAGCGTAAATATTCAAGCACAGAAAGCACAGCGCGGCGTAGCCGCAACCAAAGGAAACAGTTATACTCTGCACGGCTGAAATTTTAACAATAGATTGCGAAGATTTTGAGAATTGGTTCGTATTCTGAGAGGCTGCCGATACCGGGGTATCGAAGGCCTCGAAGAGTGCGA
>CAIKZE010000006.1 GCA_903831825.1 uncultured Lentisphaeria bacterium
AGGGGAATATTTACCACAGAGGACACCGAGGACACGGAGGAAGACTTTTTTTCGTCAGCTTTCGGCTGTTCAGACTTCTCTTTTTCTTCTAACTTGTCTAGCTTTTCTTGCTTTTCTTGCTTTTCTCGCTTGATCCCCTTCCGCCGGTCGCTGCGCTCCAGCCAGTATTGAATCGCTTTGAGATTGGGAACAGCGTCTTTGACGGTGGTGCGGGTTCGGCCTTCCTGGTCGGTTACGTTGGTGGTGATGGTGTAATCGCCCAACGCCAGATGCAGCAGACTGTTTTCGACTTTGCCGTCAACCAGCTCCCGGCCCCACTCGATGGCCTCGGCAAAATCCGGATGCTGCTGTTTATAATTGTAAAATGACGAACGCGAGATATCCATTTTTAGTGCAATCTGGCGGTCGGTCAGGCCGACTGCGGCAAAATCCATTGCGCGTTCCGGAAAACTTTCGTCGTACTTTGATTCAGACATGATCCCAAGCTCCTTGTTTTTTTGTTTTTTCAGCGCCACCGCGTCCATGCGATGCCCTTTTACATATTAGCAATTTTGTCAACAGAACCGATGTAAATAAGCTCAAATAACCCCGTAAAATGCATTTTTGAAACTCAGGGTTTTTTAGGTGAAAATCGTAAAAATTAGCGTGAGCTAATAGTGTACCGCAAGCATCTTGCTTGCGACTGCTCAAGCTGGAAGCTTGAGGTACTTTAACGGGGTCGCAGATATGTCTCGTCCATTTTTCTATAAACCTTTTATCCCTTCAGGATATAAAAATGGTTGATTCCCGGTTTTTATAGCTTACATTAGAAATCGTTTACTTTGCGATAAATCCCGATTGATTAAAGAAAGCCGTCAGTAAAAAAGAAAGGGCAGCCCCTGATTATGATTAATAATTCTTGTGAATTATTTGGAAAAATCCATGATAAGTGACTATATAATAATCGGAATTTTAATACTAATATTGTTGACTCCAGTTTTAGTATTGGGTTTTCTGATTTATTGGACAATAAAAAAGCGCAAGAAGATTTGGGCAAGTGTCTTAATAAGTTTACCAGTCGTTGGAATCTTATTAATCCTGTTCTGGCTGAGGCTTTTGCCAGGCGCAGATGCTTATTATGAAAGAAAACTTGCACGAGAGTTGACTGGCATCTCGTTCAGAATTAACAATATTGATTTCGAGTATGATTCGCCAAGAAGCTTTAATGGAGATGGCTATTCCATTTATGTTTTTAACTTAACCGATGAGGTGATAAATCAAATATATTGTCACTCATTGGATTCATATCCGCTCCATCCAGGTTATAGAAGCCATTGGAAACTCGAACATTGGAAGAAAACTCCGATACAAGTAAATGAGCGAAAAATTACTAATTTTGCTGGTCCGGATGGTGAAATAAATAAAAAACTCAGAGGCAAAGAGATAGCCGCATTGTTTGAAAAAATCCTTCATGAAGAAGGCAACTATTATGCCTATTTGTACTTTATGCACAGTAATGATGATGTCGGGAATATTGATTTCTTCTTGATTTCAAAGAAATATAAAAAGCTGATTATCGTAAACCACAATACATGAAAAGTAACATCGGGATTAGTGGACAGACCCAGATATAACACTTATATGCCTGCGGATAACATGAGTAAACACGCCCCCGGAGGACATGGGCATTTTTAGTTTAAAAAATCTCCCTTCATTACCTTCATGCTCTTCATGGTGAAGTGTATTTGGGTATTTTGGGGAAAACATAATGCCGGTCAAACGACCCTCCAGAGGCGGACAGGCCGGCACTCCCAGGGTAAATTCCAGACGATTAGGATCGAAAGAAAGTTGTGACGGAGCACAACCCTCCAGAGGCGGACAAGCCCTCCATTGGGTTATCCGCCACAGCAACTGTTCCCCTGTTTTCTTTCCATTCTGACTCCTGAATTCTGAATCCTGAATTCCTTCTTTTGGGTTGCGGGCAAAGCCCGCCTTAGACTAATGCGCTTTTTAACGCTTCCAGATTATTCCATTTGGCTTTGCGGCCGAAATCGGCATAGAAACTGTTTTTGGCGGCTGCATCCTTGAAACGCTTTGACCAGTCGCTGAGATAACCTTTGCCTTCGGGTTGCAACAATGTGTGCGCAAAGGCAATGGCCGCGCCTTCGACAAACGCATCAAGATGAGGGGCCAGCGCGTCACACTCAAAACTGTCAACCAGTTTTTGTCCGGGCGCGTTCATTTCAGTACCAGCAATTATCGGCAGGCCGCGTTTGGCGGCGG
Source organism: uncultured Lentisphaeria bacterium (assembly GCA_903831825.1). Taxonomy (GTDB): domain Bacteria; phylum Verrucomicrobiota; class Lentisphaeria; order Victivallales; family Victivallaceae; genus CAIPAT01. The sequence continues at coordinate 2,263 of CAIKZE010000006.1, forward strand.
CGGCGATGATGCGGTTCAGTTCAAAAACTTTTTTCTTTTTGACTTCCGGATCGGCGAAATTCCAGTTGCGGTCGGGAATGATATTGAGCAGCGCCGCGCCGTTGGCCATATGCAGGTCAAGCAGCGTTTCAACGTCCTGTTCGCCGGCGGAAGCGCCGTCGAGCCAGGCAATCGTCGGCAATGCCCCGCAGGCTTTGACAAACGCATTCATGGCCGCCAGCGTCGGGAAAGACGCGGGATCGGGTTTGGCATAACCGACTCCGCCTTTTTTCATGGTCTTGGAGCGGATAAGCCCTTCCAGTTTGACCGAATTATCCACAATTTTTGCCGCTTCGGCGGGGTCGATGCCAAGTTTTTCCGTCCAGAAAGCGGTTCTGGCGACGGGATCGGTGAAAATTGCTTCGGCTTTGACCCGGTACGCCAGACAGACATGCCGTTCGGTAACATTGCCGTTCGGGGTAAGCGCCACGGCGTCTTTGTCAAAATCCAGGACCACCGGCGCCAGATATGAATTGACCAGTTCCACAATCTGTCTGGTCCGTCCCGCCGCTTTGGCGCGCAGTTCAGACAGGAAAGCCGCGGCGTCGCCGGAGGCATTGCCGGAAACAAATCCCACGCCCATGTGATAGGCCACGCCCGGCTCGCCGGGAGAATTGATCTCTCTGTCCGCCAGTTCCTTGATGAAAGCCCTGGTTTCAATGCCGCAGACTCCGCGGACATTCAATTTTCTGGAAGCGCTTAAAAATTCATCCACGCCGTCCAGCACGTCGAAATCAACAATGCCGGAGGCGAACCAGCCTTGACGGCAGCCCAGCCAGGCAATATATGACGGAGAAAAGCCATAGCCGTTATATGAATAAAAAGTATGGCAGTGCAGGTTGTGGGCGTCTGTCGGCTTGCCGCAAGGCACTTTGCCGATGCGCAGCAGATCCGTAATTTCAGAAAGCGCATTTTTGCGCACTTTGCAATCCAGGCTGTTAAGCTCGGTTTCAAAACCGGTTATTTCATTTCCCATAATCATCATTTTACCTCAAAAATTTGAATTTTAAAATAATGGTGTTTAATATACCCGCCGTAACCGGAATGACAAACTATTTTTTAACAACTCTTAAATCATAAAAATTTAGATAATTTTTGAGGTAATTCGCATTATTTATGATATAATATAGTGAAGTAAAAGGAAGAACAAATATGGCAAAGGCTTCAGACAAGTTTCACGGCGTCGAAAAATATAACTGCGCCCAGGCAGTGCTTAAATTCTTTGAAACCCATCCGGCGGTATCGCCGGATAAAATCGAGGAATTCAAACAGTTCGGCGGCGGCCGCGCCCCGGAAGGCGTATGCGGCGCACTTTATGCGGCGGGACACGTTCTGAACAATGAAAAACTGCTGGCGGAATTGAAAGAAACGTTCAAACGCGAGGCCGGTTCATGCTGCTGCCGGGAAATTAAAGAAGCCGGCCGTTTATCCTGCGCCGAATGTGTTGATCTGGCGGCTGATTTTTGTTCGAAAAAAAATAAAAACTTAGGTTGATTACGGAGATTTGAATTTGGCCTGGTTGATGTATAGCGCTTATATTTTTTGCATGGCAAGTTTTCTGTTTTTGCCGGTAATCTGCTATTTCATACGTTTTCTGGACCATAAATATATGCCCTGGTGGCTGTTTACGCTGATATTGACGATTGCAGGCTGGCTGCTGATCAATGCCGCGTTCCGCGGTTATGGCCTTTACGGAGAGATGATTCTGGACGCGCTGCCGGAAAGCGCGGCGGTCGATTCAACCCGCAGGACAATGTCATACGGAACGGACGAGATTATGGCGTTATATTTCGGCTGGCTGTACCTTCCCGCGCTGGCGTTGGCGCTGCTGCCGGTTTATGCGCTGGCGGATTATCTCAGACGCCTCACTCAACCGACGGAATAAGAATAACATTCCGGATTTATTCCCTTTTAGTATCTTTGTTTTAGACTTCCATGCTTTAAACGTTTATAAAATTGTCATATTGAACGACCTGTTTATCACGTATTTGCGTTAATGGAGGGTCACGCTCTGTCGTGACCGGGATCGAAAGAAGGTTGTGACGGAGCACAACCCTCCATGGGTTATCCGCAGCAGCAACTGTTCCCCTGTTTTTTGGGGATTTCCGGTTTCCATTCTGACTCCTGAATTCTGAATTCCTTCTTTCGGGTTGCGGGCAAAGCCCGCCTTAATATATAAGACGCGTAGTTTTATGCTTATTTTTAAAATGATAATATACAGCAATAAAGCAATAATTTATTGTAAGACAATATCATAATTGCGGGTTATTATATAACAATGTAGGGTTTAAATTTATTTCAGCGAATTAAAAAGGAATAGAAAAATGAATCGCAATTATTATATTGACCTGGCACAAAAAGGGCTGCGAATGCCTATCGGCTCGGATTTAGTGTTAAAAGAAAAAGCTGACCACGGGCAGAGGCTTTTTAACGGTAAACTGCTTGGCGAAGTAATTGTCGAAACGGCTCAAAGATTCAATACCCCGCTGGCGTTTCCGCTGATGGACCTGACCGTGGAAAAGGAGTGGCTTGTCGCGCTGCTCGGCATTCCGAAAGACAACGTCAAGGAATGGCATTTTGAGAAAAATCCTTCGCTGGAAGACCTGGCGGTGGTAAAACAGGGGCTTCACGAGAATAAATATCTGACCGGACGGATTCAGACCAACTGCGATGCGATCAAATACGTGGCTCAGAATTCAACTTTTCTGCCGGTCGGAATGTCCATCGGACCGTTTTCGATGATGACTACCCTGATTTCCGATCCCATCACCGCGGTGTATATGGCCGGCGCCGGAGCAACCGCGCAGGAAGATGAAGAAGTTGGAATGGTGGAGACGGCGCTGGAAATGTCTATCGCCATAATCCTGAAATCCATCAGGATGCAGCTTGAGCACGGCGCAAAAGCCATCTGCGTCTGCGAGCCCGCGGCCAACAAGGTATATATTTCCCCGATGCAGCTTGATGCGGGTTCTGATGTTTTCGACCGTTATGTGCTTAATTACAACAAGCAGATAAGAAATCTGCTGGCGGAATATGACGCCGACCTGATTTTCCACGACTGCGGCGAACTGGTTGATTCGATGGTCACGAAATACAATGAGCTTGATCCGGCGATTCTCAGCCTGGGCAGTTCAAGAAAAATATGGGAAGACGCCAGACTGGTCAATGACGCCACCGTCCTTTTCGGCAATCTGCCGACCAAAAAGTTTTATTCCGACCGGGACATTACGAAAGAACAGGTAAAGGAACTCACCCTGACGATTCTCGAAAATATGAAAAAGACCAACCATCCGTTCATATTAGGTTCCGAATGCGATGTTTTAAGTGTTCCCGGAGCAACCGCGACGATCATGGAAAAGATAGAAGCAATGCTGACGGTCAAATAGTTCCTTATTTTTGGGGTCTTCACTGGAAATTATGGGTAAAAAACGAATATCCAATATCCAACAAGGAATATCCAACTGATGAAGGAAAGGCAGAATACAAACAGAAACAAGCAGGAGTTGTAGCGGTATTTGTGACACGGACGAAACAGACATAACGGACTCAACGGACTGGGAGCCAGAAAAAAGCAGGAGCGATAACGGTATTTTTTACCTTGGATATTGGATATTCTCCCGCTCCAGCGGGATCCCGCGGCTGCTGGACGGATATTGGATATTCAAATTATTTGACCGCTAAAAACGGATACGGTTATTTATCCCGCTAATTCGGGAGAAGAGACTATTTTTGACAGCATTGCATGTATTGACTAATCAGCCGCCGGTGATATATTCCTGTAAGATAAGGAAGGATTATACATGTTGCGGAAGTGGCTGACTTTTTACTTGCAATGCTGGCGTCCGTATCGTTACCGGCAGGCTCCCGCCGGACTTTCCGATTTTGTACTCCCGACTTTAAATGCCGCGTTTTTCGTCCGTCTTATATCCCTGATTATTGTTTCCTATATCGTGTTCGGATTTTTCCTGATCCCGACTTACATCAAAGGCGGCAGCATGGAGCCGACCTACAAGCGGATCGGGGTCAATTTCTGCTGGCGGATGCGCTATCTGCTGCACGACCCGCAGCGTCAGGACATTGTAATCATCTATTATGCCGATAAAGTGTTATTGCTGAAACGGGCTGTGGCGTTTGAAGGCGAAACGGTCGAATTCCGCAATGGCGATTTATACATCAACGGAGTGAAGCTCGATGAACCGTATGTCAAATACGCCTGCGACTGGAATCTGCCGCCGCGCAAAGTCAAAAAAGACCATATCTATGTCGTCGGCGACAATCGCAGCATGCCGATAGAACAGCATAAGTTCGGGCAGGTGGCGAAAGACAGAATCTACGGAGCCCCGCTATGGTAAAAAAAATCAATGTCAGCTCATTCATCAAACCGCTGCTGCCGCTGCTGGCCGTTGCCGCCGCGGCGCTGATCTGGTATGTCTATTTCAATAAAACCGACAAAGAACTGATTAAAGAGCAGCTCCACCAGTTCCGCTCCGACGCTTCAAAATACCCTGATGAAGGCATGGCGCAGGGTGTGCTCAAGTGCAAAGCGCTGGAAAAATTGTTCGACAAGACCTGCCATGTCAACATCAATGTTGACATGTTCGCCGGCAGTTTTTCACCGGAGGAGGTATCGTCAAAAGCAATGTACTGCCGGAGTCACTGCGCCTCCGCGATAATTAATTTCTATAATATAAAAATCACGCTCGACGGTGATGACGCGGAAGCAAGTTTAACCGCGTCGCTGGACGGCGCCTCCAGAGACGGCAAACGCTTTAATGAATACCGGGAACTGATCTTTTCTTTCAATAAAATCGAAGGCAAGTGGCTGATTTGTAAAATTGACATCCATCAGATCATAGAAAAATAGCTGATTATACTTATATTATTTTACTGAAACTCCATAATGAGGAACGGTTAATGCTGAATGAACTATCGAATGTGGCGGCGCTGATTGACGCGGAGATCGGGAATGACGATTTCCCGGCAGCGGTAAAACCGGAATATCTCCGTCTGGCGGTCAAAGATTATCCGTGCCGGGGCGGCAAACGGCTGCGCCCGGCATTGCTGCTGTGGTCCTGCGGCCTGGTTGATGGCGAGCTTGACCGCGCCATTCCCGCCGCCGCCGCAGTGGAGATTTACCACAACTGGACGCTGGTGCATGATGATATTATTGACAACGACATTGTTCGCCGGGGAGCGCCGACCGCGCATATTCAGCTTGCCGGCCATGCGGCGGAATATTTCGGGACAGAGGCGGTTGCGGCAGATAAGTTCGGCAGGGATTTTGCCATTCTGGCTGGAGACATTCAGCAGGGATGGGCAATCAACATGCTGCTGAAATCGGCGGAACGCGGGGTGCCCGCGCCGGTTACGCTGGCGTTGTGCCGCCGGATGCAGGAACTGGTAAACCGCGAACTGATTTCCGGCGAGGCGCTGGATGTTGAATTCCCGCTGCGGGGATGGCGCAATGTCAGTTCGGACGAGGTGATGCGGATGCTCTATCTCAAGACCGGCGCGCTGCTGCGCTTCTGCGCCGAAGCCGGCGCGGCCATCGGCACCGGTTCTCATGATTTTTCCGAACAGGTTATCACTTCGCTGGGCGAATTTGCGTCTTCCGCCGGCATCGCGTTCCAACTGCGCGACGACTGGCTGGGGATTTTCGGGGATTTCGTGAAATTCGGCAAATGCATCGGCGCCGACCTGACCGAAGCCAAGCCGACAATCATGCTGCTGAAAACTTTTGAACTTCTCGGAGAACCCGAACGTAAAAAGCTGGAATCGTTAATTGGTCTGCCGGAATATACTGTCGATCAAATTGAGACCATTCAGAAGCTGATGCGCGACTCCGGCGCTGAAAAATATGTACTGGACAAATCGGCGGAACTGTCCGCTAAAGCCCGTTCCATTCTGCTGTGCTTCGATGACAATCGCTATCGTCAGTTGCTGCTGGACTTGAACGCTTACCTGGTTTCCAGGGAGATGTAATTAATTGCCGGAGAACGGGACTATCAGAAACATGGGGTCGCGTTTGATGATTCCGCCGATCAGTTCGGACATGCCTTGAGCATCAATGAGTTTTGAATCGGCATCGCCGATTTTGCCGCTCCGCTGCAATCCGTGTTCCAGCAGAATATTTTCAACCCGCGGATAATTCCTTTGCAGTCCCGGCATATGCGGCCAGGTGGGCACCGCAATGGTCCGGCCGTTACCGTCAATCACCGACGGTTCAAACAACTGGCGGCAGAGCGTCGGCGCGCCGTTGGTGTTTTCCACGAAATGCAATGTGGTATTGGAGTTGTGAGCAACTCCCAGCAGGAGTATCTTGCTCCATGCCTGAACCAGCTTGTGATATGGCGAACCAAATCCGGCGGAAACACGGCATTGCTCATGGTCTTTAAGGATGTCCCATGTTTTAGGCCCGATCCCGGCCGTGCAGTGAGTGGGACTTAATGACCGTATGACGCCGGGCCGCCGCCTGAAAGTTTCGGTGATGACGCCGACCTCGGAAGGTGCATTGCGGATATCGAAAACAAATTTGCTTTGCGCCAGAAAAAATTCGGAACCGCGTTGAAAGGACGGCATCAGCAGCGTGCCGTCGCGACCGATGACTTCCAGCAACGCGTCAATCACGGTATCCGCGCCGCCTTCAACCATGCCGATCCGGGAAAGCGAACTGTGAACCAGCACGATATCGTTTTGCTTCAGCCCGAGCGCCTTCAAATCTGCAACGATATTCTGCCGGGTAACTGTCCTTTTTTCCGTCATGCTAACTGTCGAGTTTGGACTTGAGCAGTTCGACCACAAGTTGCGGGTTGGCTTTGCCTTTGCTGAGTTTCATAACCTGTCCGACAAAGAACTGCAACACCATGGTTTTCCCGCTGCGATACTGTTCCACCTGGGCAGGATTCATTTCGATGGCCTGGGTGACAAAAGTTTCGATTGCGGAAGAATCCGTGACCTGTACCAGCCCTTTTTCATCAACCACGGTTTTGGCGTCTTTGCCGAGATTGAACATTTCCGCGAAAACATCCTTGGCGATTTTGCCGCTGATGGTATTGTCTTCGATCAGTTTTACCAGTCCGGCCAGTTTTTCCGGGGTGACTTTACAGTCAGTTATCGCGGTATCGGATTTGTCCAGTTCGCGCAGCAGCTCAGAGATAATCCAGTTGGCCAGGATTTTCGGGGTTTTGACCAGCTTCGCGCCCTTATCGAAATACTCCGATACGGCTTTCTCCAGCGTCAGCACATGAGCGTCATAAGGCGTCAGGTCGTAATCCCGGACAAAACGGTCACGGGTCGCTTCCGGCAGCTCCGGCAGCTTCAGCCGTATTTCCTCGATCTGTTCCGGCTTGAGCGTAACCGGCATCAGGTCCGGCTCCGGAAAATAGCGGTAATCGTGGGCGCTTTCCTTGGTGCGCATCAGATAGGTTTCGCCGCGGTCGTCGTTCCAGCCGCGAGTTTCCTGGGTGAGTTTGCCGCCTTCCTCCAGGACTTTTTCCTGCCGCCATATTTCATATTCCAGCGAACGGTGGATCGAGCGGAAACTGTTGAGGTTCTTGATTTCAATTTTAGTGCCGAATTTTTCAGCGCCGAGCAGACGGATGGAAACATTCACGTCGCAGCGCATCTGGCCTTTTTCCATGTCGCAATCGCTGATTCCGGCATACTGCATAATCTGTTTCAACGCGGTAAGATAGGCGTAGGCTTCATCGGCAGTGCGCATATCGGGTTCGCTGACGCACTCCATCAGCGGCACCCCGGCGCGGTTGTAGTCAACCCCGCTGCAATTCGCGAAATGGGTAAGTTTGGCGACGTCTTCCTCCAGATGAATTCTGGTCAGGCCGATGTATTTGTCCGCCATTTCCGCGCCGGAAAAACCTTTGCCGTAAATATGGATGCGTCCATTGGAACAGAACGGCAGATCATATTGTGATATCTGGTAATTCTTGGGCATATCCGGATAGAAATAACTTTTCCGGTCGAACTTGCTGAATTCGGCGATTTTACAGGAACACATCACCCCGGCGGCGACAGTTCTCATTATCGCCTCTTTATTCGGAGTCGGGAGCACGCCGGGATAGCCCATGCAAACCGGGCATACCAGCGTATTCGGGGACTCCCCGTATTTATTCGGGCAGGAACAGAACATTTTGGTCTCAGTTCTGACCTGAATATGGACTTCCAGCCCGATCACTGCTTCATATTTAGACATAGCTCAACCCTTTCTTACCAGACTTATCAACAAAAGATTATGCAATACCGATTCGCAATCTTAAAGTAAGTAAAGACAAGAGCAATTTTGAGAATTATTTGGTAATGCCGACGGAAGCCCGATATGAATATCGGGGGACGGAGACATTTTCAAATAAACTCAAAAGGGCCTTGCCGCGAAGCGG
>CAIKZE010000007.1 GCA_903831825.1 uncultured Lentisphaeria bacterium
CCGCTTCGCGGCAAGGCCCTTTTGAGTTTATTTGAAAATGTCTCCGTCCCCCGATATTCATATCGGGCTTCCGTCGGCATTACCAAATAATTCTCAAAATTGCTCTTGTCTTTACTTACTTTAAGATTGCGAATCGGTATTAATCGCGGTTTTTCTGCCGGAAAAGTTGCGGTTTTGAATCTGTTGCTGTATATTAGCGCCTTTGAAAATACAAAACCTTATATATGGAGATAATAAAAACTTATGACAGTTGATCACAAAAATCCTGAACTCATGGAGAAGATAGTTTCGCTGTGCAAACGACGCGGCATAATTTTTCAAAGCTCGGAAATATACGGCGGCATCAACGGCTTCTGGGACTACGGCCCGTATGGCAGCCGGATGAAACGCGCCGTGGAGCAGTTGTGGTGGAACGAGATGGTCGAGACGCGTCATAACGTCGAAGGCCTGGACTCAACCATCATCTGCCATCCCCGCGTCTGGAAAGCCTCCGGACACCTGGATAAATTCGGCGATCTGATGTGCGACTGCCGTTCCTGCAAAGCCCGTCACCGCGTGGACCAGATGGAAGACCAGAGCGTCTGTCCGAACTGCGGGTCAAAAGATTTGACCGAACCCCGTGAATTCAATCTGATGATGAAAACTTACGTCGGCCCCGTGTCCGACGAAGAACATGTCGCTTATCTGCGGGCGGAAACCTGTCAGCCGATATTCGTTGATTTCAATCAGGTCAGGGTCGCCACCCGCCAGAAACTGCCGTTCGGCATCGCCCAGATCGGCAAGGCGTTCAGGAATGAGATCAATCCCCGCAACTTTACTTTCCGTTCCCGTGAATTCACCCAGATGGAAATGGAGTTCTTCTGCGAAGACGCCGAATCCATGGAATGGTTCAACTACTGGAAAGCCGAACGCATCAAGTATTATCGTGAAAAACTGAAATTCTCTGAAGACATAATCCGCATTTACGAACATGAAAAACTGGCGCATTACGCCAAGGCGGCGATTGATGTTGAATTCCTTTTCCCGTTCGGCTGGGGCGAACTCGAAGGCGTGCATCACCGCGGCACCTGGGATATGTCCCGTCACGAGGAATTTTCCGGCACCGATTTGCAGTATATCGACCATGACAACAACCGCAAAATCACCCCGACGGTTATCGAAACCTCCGTCGGGCTTGACCGCACCATGCTCGCGCTGATCTGCAATGCCTATGACGAAGATACTGCCGATACCAAAAAAGAAGGCCAGGAAACCGATGTCCGCATCGTTCTGCGCCTGCCGGCTAAAGTTGCGCCGATTCAAGTCGCAATCCTGCCGCTGTCAAAGAAACTTGCCGAAGGCGCGGAAAAACTCTACCAGTACCTGTGCAGCAGGTTCCGCAGTGAATACGATGAAACCGGCAGCATCGGCAAACGCTACCGCCGCCAGGACGAAATAGGCACGCCGTATTGCATAACTTTTGACTTTGAATCAGCCCAGGACAATGCCGTGACCGTCCGGGAACGCGATTCCATGAATCAGGAAAGAATAAACGTAACCCAACTCAGAGAGTACTTCGATACGCATATTCAGCAATTCTAAAACATCGGAGAAATGAGGCATGCCATCGAGATTTACTTCAATCAGGGACCGGTTCAAGGCCACTCGAAAAAAAGTTGTACTTTTCGTCATCATGTTCGCCATCCTGGTATTATTGATTATTGGTATCCTGATTACGCTTTGGTATACTTTCGCCGAAAAAATGGATCAAGTCAGCGGCGAAGTTCCGGCTTACGTTTCTTCCGCTGATATTCACAATAATGGAGTATGTTAAAATGAGATATTCAGAATTTGGAAAAACCGGAAAAATGGTTTCCGCCATCGGGTTCGGCGGCATGCGTTTCGATCTGACCAAATCTCAGGAAGTCAATGCTGATCTGCTCAAGTATGCATTCGATAAGGGCATCAACTATTTCGATACCGCGCCCGGTTATTGCGATGATAAAAGCGAAGACCTTTTCGGAACAGGATTCAAGAAAATACCTCGCGACAAGTATTTTGTTGCCACCAAACTCATGCCGGTCCATGTTGCAAACGAACTGGAGGCTTATGAGAAAGTAAAAAAATCCATTGACCGCATGGGGGTTGAATACATTGATTTCTTCCATGTCTGGTGCATCCGCCGGATGGAGCATTTCGATCTGGCCATGAACGGAGGCCTGTATAATGCTCTGCTCAAATGCAAAGCCGAAGGCTTAATCAAGCACATCTGTTTCTCATCTCACCAGGAAGGCGCGGGGGTCCGCAAAGTCGTCGAGTCCGGGCGTTTCGAAGGCGTTCTGCTGGGAGTCAATATCCTGAATTTTCCATACCGCTGGGATGGAGTGCTTGCCGCAAAAGAACACGGACTAGGCGTAGTAGCCATGAACCCGCTTGCCGGAGGGCTTATTCCTAAAAACGAAGACAAACTGCAATTTCTCGCTTCGCCGGGCGAAACTCCCACCGAAGCGGCATTGCGGTTTCTGGTCGCCAATCCGAATATTACAGTAGCGCTGAACGGCTTCACCACCACGGAACACATTGACACCGCCTGCCGGGCAGCCGACGCGGAACCGATGACCGAAGAAGACATCGCCAGAATCAAAACGCATATATCCCGGAACATGACCAGGATATGCACCGCCTGCGGCTATTGCGAGGAATGCCCCGAAAACATTCCGATTCCGGCATACATGCAGATCTACAACGACAAGGCCGTTTTCGGCAAAACCGATGAGGAAATGGTCAATTCCATGAAGTTTCATCATGAATGGGGCCTGCTGGCGGAACCCCGCGGCAGCGCCGCCGCCTGTGTCGCCTGCGGCAGATGCGAAGCGTCCTGTACTCAGCATCTGGACATCATTGCCCGGCTCAAGGAAATAGCCGAGTGGGAAGCAAAGTCACAGGAATTTAATAAGACGAAGTAATTCAATAATATATTCAGAGGTATATCATGCAGGAAGAGCCAATTCACAGAAATAGTGTTTCCAGGATGCTGTTCATAAATTCCGGGCTGTGGATGCTTTTATTTCTCTACAGCATGAAAGGGACCCTTGTTTTCGCCTGGATCATCAACTTTTTCTGCATGATCGGCATCATCGCCGTTACCTCATTCGGCATTGCGCTGGTTGACGCCATGCTGCTGAAAAAAAGCATCAATAAATATGCCGGATATCTGCTTTATGCCTGCCCGAGCCTTCTTGTGCTGTTTGTACTGATGATTTTCTTGCCGAATTTGCAGTTACCCGGCAAAAGCATTAATCTGTTGAAATCACCTTCAGGCCAATATGATCTGTCATTCCCGATTGAGGATTCTTACCGCCAGCTTACGATTTCCAACCGAAAAGGCGCGATTGAATATCAGGGGGAAAAAATTGACGTCAACAACGGCAACAGACTTTATTGGATATGGGATTCCGATGACAACGTCTGGGTATATGATTCCGGCAATCAGAATGTTTTCGTCTTTACGAAAAAAGCCGATAAATGGGAAAAAGCGATGTGGGGTGTCGGCACCAGCAGAACCGGCGATCTGGCTTTGGTTCCGCCCAAAGGACTTTATCCGGTTAAAGAAAGAGACAAAACCAGCGGTACTGCAATAATTATTAAACCGGCCTCCGACGGCAGCAAACCCGCGCCTGTCCCACAGCCCGCGGAGAGCGAATAAATTCGATCACATCCCGATATTTCAGCGTTCCGCCGAAAATATCCAAAGCTGAACCGATGGTGAAAGCTACCCTGCCCTGCCCTTTGTCATTGATGATCTTCACATCATCAAGCGACCTGATGCCGCCGGCGTAAACTGAAGGTATCGGGCAATTTTCCGCCATTACTGACAGCAGTCTTTCATCAATGCCGGCCTGCTTGCCTTCAACGTCCACGGCGTGAATCAGGAACTCACAGCAGAAGTCAGCCATGAATCGCAAGGTGTCGGCATTGACTTTCCAGTTGGTAAACTTCTGCCAGCGGTCAGTAACGATATAATATTCGCCGCCTTTGCGGCGGCAGCTCAAATCCAGCACCAGACGCTTACGGCCGAGCATCTTGAAAATCCTCTCCAGATTGGTCCGGTTAAGTTCGCCGTCCGCAAATATATAAGAGGTCAGGATTACCTGCGAAGCTCCGGCATCCAACCAGTATTGAGCATTTTCCGCCGTGATTCCGCCGCCGATTTGAAGCCCGCCGGGATAAGCGCCCAGCGCCTCAATGGCGGCGGCCTCGTTGCCTGGCCCCAGCATAATCACATGCCCGCCGGTCAAACCGTCGCGCTTGTATAATTCCGCGAAATACGCGGGACCGTGTTCCGAAACAAAGTTCGTCTTTACGGTACGGTCGTCATCCGTCAGACTGGAGCCGACGATCTGCTTGACTTGTCCGCCGTGCAGATCAATGCATGGTCTGAATTCCATCAATTATCCCTTATCATCTATTGAAATCTTAAATTGTACAGTCAATGCCGTAAGTTACAACTGAAAAAAGGTTATTCAACCTATAAACTACAGTTGCTAAAGCTTTGACATCGCTTTTAAAAAAAAGTGGCGGGCAGTTGGGGACTGCCCGCCGGGGGGAAAAAGGAGGGGATCAATAACTATTTATCTAAATCGTAAGCTAATTTATCGGTACTGATGCTCAGCAGTAACTGCGGATTCTGTTCCGCGGCCTTCTGCCATCCTTCCCTGTACTGTTCCGGTACCTGCACTGACATTGAGCTGACGAGTTCTGTCATCTGTTGGCGTTCTGCCTGTTTTTCATCGCTGCCGGTCGCACCGGAGCCCGCACCCAGAAGAAAAAGAGACAACACAGTGATAACAGCGAAGATCGTGACTCTGCCTTTTCTGTCGTTAGAGATGAACATTTTTCGTTCTCCTTTTCTTTAGTTGTTACTGTATATTATCGCCAGGAATCAGGTCTGCTGCCATTTCGCGCTCACCTTTTTCTCTGGCATGTTCGTTCATTCGGTCAATTTCTTCCGCCCAGCGCTCGGTATTCCATATTTCTATGCCGATTTCCACGCCGACTACAAACACTTCACTGCCGGGATTCACCGCGGCATACTCGCGAAACGCCTGAGGCAATGTAACCCTGCCCTGATTAGATATGCTCTCAGGACTGCTCATTGCGCCGAAGCGACGCATTGAGCGGCGGAATACCATACTATTTGCGGCTTTAGCGGCAGGCAGAGTCTCCTGGCGGCGCATTTCCAGATAAATCTCCTCCGGATAGATCGCCATCGCGCCTTCCGGAAGGCAATGTATCACAACTTGCCCGCCACACTTCCCGGTAAAATCAGCAACTACCTTCGGACTTAATTTCAGTCTGCCGTTGGTGTCTACTGAACACCGGTCCTGTCCGCAGAAAGACAGCACTTATTCAGGTCTCCCTTGCTACTATTGCGTTCCATTATAATCCATTATAGTCCATTATAGTCCAAATTTCAATAGTTTTTCTAAAAATAATACAATCTTTTTTTTATTTGAGCTGAAAAAAGTATTCCAGAAGTGACTGCCAAGCCGCGAAATTTGGTTAAACAGGAGCAGATGGAGTGTTAAAAATCAACCTTTGACGGCGAGAATGTCGTGATGAAAAGTTCTACCAACGACCCAAACTCTGATCAATATCAGCGCTTTGCGCATAGCAATCTTTACCTGGAAGTTCACATTCCAGGGTGTACTTGCGCAAGCAGGTCATTGGTTTTTGCGTGAACAGGAAGATAAAGCGATTAATCTTTGCTTCAGCCGGCCATTCCGATCAGGCGTTTAAAGTTGCCGGAAAGCACGGCTTCAAGCTCGGTTTCGGTCAGATGTTCGAAAAATACCGCCTGGAGATTCATGGAAGGATTGCATATCGGGAAATCTGAACCAAAAAGCAGCTTGTCCATGCCGGCCGTATCAATACCATAGCGCAACATTCCCCAACGGAAAAGACCGGTTCCGGAAAGGTCAAGATAGGCATTGGGATGTGTTTTAATGAACTCAAAACGCTCTCTCATTAACTGTCCGTCACCCGGGTGGGCAATCACGACTTTCAGCTTCGGAAAACTTTTGCAGACAGTATCCATTTCATCGAGTCCGAATGCGTGGATATTGACCGGCATTCCAAGCTCTTGAATCAGGTCGTAAATTTTAAACATGCCTTCGCCGAGGTATGATGGATAGTCCATGAAATATCCGACAAGTTCGCCGATCCACCGGACATTCTCCCGATGGTAAAGCTCTTCAATTTCCCGGCACGACTCTTCGGGACATGACGGAAGGACGTGAATTCCCGGAATGAAAAAATCCGGATAACGGTTTCTGAATTCCAGCGCTTCGCGGTTAAGCGCCTTAATCTGTTCGAATGACGGGTTAGTCAATTTTTTTATGACCGAGCCGCAACATTTCGCGATTCCGGCGCGCTTCATTTCCTCGACAAAGATATCGGGAGTCTCTGTTCCCGGAAACCATGCCGTATTGTTTTCCGCGCTTAAAAACGGATGAATATGGCAGTCAATAATTTCAAATTCCATGATTTCCATATTAGTTCCTCTGCATTATTCCTGATTATAATTAACTTTGCTGGATGATATAGTTTCATGCCGTCCGGCGGCGCTGAGCATAATACCGAATGAGATCAGCGTGGACAGCAGGGAGCTGCCGCCATAACTGAGTACCGGCAGGGTAATGCCGGTAGCCGGTATCAGCGTAACGTTGACGCTGATATGAATCAACGCCTGCGCCGCAAACAACAGTCCGATGCTCAGCACGAAAACCTTGCGGAATTCCGTTTCCGCCTTGAGTGAAAGTTTGAATACGGCGAAGACCAGAATTCCCATCACCACAATCAAAGGAAACGTTCCTATGAATCCCAGCGACTCCGCCAGAGACGCGAATACCGAATCGCTATGGGCAAGCGGCAAATAGGAATTTGCCCATAGCGCCTTGCCCCACTTCATCCCCCACAATCCGCCGCGCGCCAGGGTAAACTGAAACTGGCGGATATGCCAGCCGAAACCCAGCGGATCAAGTTCAGGACACAGATAGCCTAGAATGCGGTTTAATAAGTAAGGATTGAAATTTATAATCCAGCCTGCGATGGAAAACAATGTCGCCGGAACCAGCAGCAGATGCCAGAAGGAACCGTTCATCAGCCAGTACACGATAACGAAGCCGGCGATATATACGAGCACCGTGCCGAAATCCGGCTGCAATGCAATCGGCAGCACCCAGAGCAGGGTTATCAGCGCCATCCCCCCGAACCGCCGCATACCCGGGCGGAATTTGCCGCCAAAGTGGCACAGCGCCAGAATGAAAAAACCTTTGGCCAGTTCCGACGGCTGAATGAAAATATTGCCGACCATAAACCAGCCTTTCATGCCGTTGATTCTGACGCCGAAAATCAGCACCGCCAGCAGCGAGATGTAAAACAGCACGGTCAAAAGCTCAACATTATCCCGGTAAATCGAAAATGGAATACGGGCGCAAAGCATCATCAGGCCCATGCCTAAAACCAGCCACAGCAACTGTCTGCCGACAAAATAAAAAGGCGATACGGCATACATGGTGGCATTATAAATCGCCAAACATCCCCACAGCCCCAGCATGAACAGCAAGCCCTGAATCAGCATTGCCAGCGGAAATACCGGCGACTCTCCGGGGAAAGCGGTAAAGTATTTATCCAGTATTTTCATTTCACTCCAGTTTTAATTTCGTCAAGACTGACGTCAAGTTTAACATCATTTCCGGATATTGCTTTGCGTTTAAGCAGCCAGGTTCCCTGCACCCAGTTTTTATGCCGGTCCAACATTACTTCATAAATGCCGCAGGTGCCGGCCAGAATGCTGTCATAGTCTTTTTCAATACCGCTGACTCCGTGCTGGTTGCCGTCTTTAAACTCAACCCGCCCGATGTAATTTCTCACTTCCGCGTAATCAACGACTTTCCGCTCGGTTCGCGGCAATATTTTCAGATCCGGGAATTTAGTCAACAATGGTTCCAACTCGAGGATTTTATCAGGAGCAATTTCGCGTTTCAGGAGAAAATCAGAATCTTTAACCCGGTGAAACGCGGCATCCGGCAGTATTTCCATGACTTTGTGCAACGCCATATTCCTGATATTCTGGTCTTCTTCCGAACTGATCAGATAAAGATCAAAGTATTTTTCAGACCATGCCAGCACCCGGTCGTTTTTGTCAAGAATTCTGCCGCGTCCGGCATAATATGTGCCTTGCCGAACCGCAATTTTATTGCCCAGTTCCATATATTTCTGCCGGGCAAAAACTGAATAGTAAAATAGCCAGCAGGAGGCTAGAATTGCCCAGATCAAGATGCACCAAAGAAGTTGCGATGCCCGTATTTTAAAATTGTCGGTACTGTTTTCCATGCTTTCAGCCTTGATTTCCGTAAGCTTATCCTGAACTGCTAATATAATTTGAATTCAAGCAGAATCAATCAATTATTGGAAATCTTCCGTATCGTACCGCATGAAATCTCATCAAGTCCGGCAACAAAAAACGTCAGGAGTTACTTTATCGATATATAAGGAACTCCGTGCCTTATATATCGAATACGATAACTGAAAGCTGCAGATTGCCTTCATCCGGGACAGGATCCGAACTGGCATTATTGCCCTGCCGCTATAGCTTGCATCGCTTCGGCGGTAGCTTGGGTCAATGTACTGTTATAAACATCATAAGAACCATCAGTGGTAGTTATACTCTGGCCGGTTGGATAAATATAGCCCGACCAGCAGGTGCCTTGACTACCGCTTAAGCCTCTCACGAAAATATGTCCGTAATCACCGTAGATCGCAGTTCTGTCCGCCGCCGTCGCATAACCGATCACGCCGCCGTCGTGCGGCCTTATTGTAACAAACCGGACATATTTGCGCTTGCTGAACAGGAATGCCTGGATATGGTCGATCTGCTTGGCAAGTTCCTCATCCCGCTTTTCCACGGCGGCATTGGCGGCGGCCTTTTTCAAGGCGTCCTTATAGACCATATTCCGATATTCCAAGGCGTGTTTTTCAAATTCCGCAGCTCTGACTTCGGTGTAGCCGAACTCTTTCCGGATAGCTTCCGGCAGATCCCGGAAGTCCAGTCCCTTGATTACGGTCGTGCCGTCCGGTTTATCATAAGATATGGTAATCCCTATAGGCGAAGTGCTGGTAATAATAACATCCTTGTATGTGGCTCCATCCAGCGTGGTAATATCACGAGCGGAAACCATTGAAATCATGCAAAAAGAAATTAAACAAATAACAAACAGCTTCATTTCAGAACCTCCCCGGTTTAATGATAATATAAAAATAATCAGCCGGAATCGCAAATCAAGCACACAACCGGACAAACCATTCAAAAAAACCAAAAATAATTCCGGCAGGAAAAGACATCAGGAGTAACTTTACAGACATAGAGAAACGCCGTACCTGAATCAAGTACAATAAACCCGCAACCTTTGGGAACTGCAAATTCGGCAACGTTCAATGCCGCTAATTCATAAAATCCGGAACTGGTTCTTGGAAATTATTCCTTTATCGCCTGTGTCACTTCAGCGGTTGCTCGTTCCAGTGAACTGTCATAAACAGCATAAACGCCGTCAGTGGTAGTTATGATCTGGTCGGTTGGATAAATATAGCCGGACCAGAAGGTGCCTTGAGAACCTTCCAAGCCTCTGACGAAAATATGACCGTAATTACCGCTCGTCAATGTCCTGTCCGCCGACGTGGCATCGCCGATCACGCCGTCCTCGTGCTGCCTTATTGTCGTAACCCTGACATGTTTGCGTTTGCTGAAGAGGAATGCCTGAATATGGTCCATCTGCTTAAAATCTTCTTCATTCTGTTTTTTCACGGCGGCATTGGCAATGATCTTTTTCAAAGCATCCTTATAGAGCATATCCTGATATACCGCGACATGTTTTTCAAATTCCCTGGCTCTGGCTTCAGTATAGCCGAATTCTTTCCGGATGGTTTCCGGCAGATCTTTGAAGTCCAACCACCGGATCACGATTGCGCCGCCCGATTGACCGTAAACTATGGTAATTCCCACAGGCGAAGAATCAGTAATAGTAACATTCTTGTAGGTGGTCCCGTCCAGCGTTGTAATATCTCTAGCGGAAACCATTGAAATCATGAAAAAGGCAATTAAACAGAAAACAAACAGCTTCATTTCAGAACCTCCCCTTTTCATTTCATATATAAAAATAATCAGCCGGAATCGCAAATCAAGCACACAACCGGACAAACCATTCAAAAAATCAAAAAAATGTCTCTTCTCCTGAATTCGTGAATCGTTTCCTGTATAAATAACCGTATCCGTTTTTAGCGGCCAAATAATTTGAATATCCAATATCCCGTCCCGCAAGGCGGGATCCCGCGGATGCGGGAAATATCCAACATTCAAGGTAAAAAATATCGTTATCGCTCCTGCTTTTTTCCGGCTCCCAGTCCGTTGTGTCCGTTATGTCTGTTTCGTCCGTGTCACAAATACCGCTATAACTCCTGCTTGTTTCTGTTTGTATTCTGCCTTTCCTTCATCAGATGGATATTTCCCGCTTCGCGGGATCCCGCCTTGCGGGACGGGATATTGGATATTCGTTTTTTTACCCATAAATTCCAGTTGAAGATCAAAAAAAATAAAAGAAAACAACATTTAATAGTATTCCGCTATGATAGAGCTCTTGAAAATCGGCATCCCTGAATTAATTTTAAGGAGCTCAATTTGACAGAATAACATTTAACAGGGAAATAAATAATGCAGAGATTTATTATAGCAGGAATGGCGCTGTTGCTTTTAACCGGATGCATGAGTGTCGAATACCAGGGTAAAAATTATCCCCCGACCACTGATGTTAAAATTTACGAGAACAAAGAAAAAATCCCGTTTGACTATACTACCATTGGCAAATGCCGCGTGGCCGGCGACTATAACAAGTATTCGCAGGAGGATATCTATGCCGCGCTGATTAGCAGAGCCAAAGCGGAGGGCGCTGACGCCATCCTGATTTATGCCTATCAGATCGTCGCCTCCGGCAGCGAATCTGAGCGCTCCCAGGATTATATGAGCGTCTGGTCAGACAGTTCAAACGAGACTTCCGGCTGGAATAAGTTGCAAAAAGATTTTGGCGGAGGATACGGCGAAGTCGGCAAAGAGAATAGCAAAGAGACTTATTCCGCAAGTTATAGCCGGATTGTCAGGGCCTGGTTCCTGAAATATTATAAGAATATCCCGCCGGAAGATAAAAAAGATACAGCCGATGCGAATAAACCGAATACCGCGCCGGCAACATCCGCGGAAACAAAGCAAGATTCCGCGGCCCCTGCACATAAGACAGATGTTCCCGCGCCAGCGGCCCAGCCAGTCCCCGCCACGTCCGCAAAATAATAGACCGATCCTGTTGCAAATAGAAATAAAAAACGCCCGGAATTTGATGCCGGGCGTTTTTTTATCGGTCAAAAACAAATGCAACCGCTTATTTCTTTTTGGCGGCGGCTTTGATTTTAACTCTTACTTTTGCTTTCAATCTATCCAGATACGCTCTACGGCGTATTCTTTTTTCGACCTTGTTGTATTGCTGAGCCATAAAAAAACTCCTTAAATAAAGTTGTATTTCAGTTATAATAAAATATAGAATCTAATGCTTTTAATCATTTTTTCAAATGAAATAGCGTCGAAAATCCAAAGATAATATTGTTGATATTTTTAAGAAGCGGCAAAACGCATTAAAATATTATATAATGGGTCAGCCCCCGCACGACTCAATTTTTAGCCTGCTCCCGGAATTACGGTTACTATAGGCGAGATTGCCGGATTTGCAACCGGTTTTGCTCGCCGGGGGAAAGCTTGGAGAATTTAACGCGAAGGCGCGAAGTTGAGATTTTTTTAAAGTTGGGTTGAGCCAAATTTTAATTGGCTGATACATTCCCTGGGAGCGCCAACATTCGTCGGCTTTCTCAAAAAACTGTCGAAAATCCAAACATCTTTTATGATTGCGTAGCAATCCTTAGAACTTCCGTATTCAGCATCGGCAGAATATTTGTGACATCATACCTAATCTAAAGCGGCGCAGGGGTGCCGCACTCCAAAGTCAGGCTCTCGCCTGACAAAAGATAAACAGCCTAAAAGCCGATCAGGCGATCGGCGCTCCCAGGGGGTACGTTTTGAAAACGCATTTTTCGCGTTATTTGAACTACGTTTCAGAGATTGTGTTGACAAATTTACTATATGTAGAAACACGACGCACGGGTAAAACTTAAAAATGGAGAACGAAAAATGGCAAAATTGAAGTACGATGAAAATTTTCCGGAACGGGCCGGAGAATACGCATCCGGCGGGATGGACAATGCTGAAATCGCGGCAAAACTGGAAATATCCGAAGATACGTTTTATACTTAATCAACGGCAATTTCCGGAGTTTGCCGCCGCCGTCGAAACCGGACGGCTGGCGGTGGCGGCGGACAAAATGGAAGGCAATCTGATGAATATGGCGCTGGGGCGCTGTTTTTCCACTACTGTCCGGCGTTCTGCCAGCGGACGCGAAACCAAGACTACCCGGCAACTTGTGCCAAACCTGAAAATGCTCATCCGCTGGCTGGAACGGAACAGCCAGTATGCCGACGACGACGATATCCCAACATCAGAACCAGTAAAAATAAACATTGCGGTTAACTCAAAGTATGATGAAAGTTTTCTGGAAGACGCCGAGCGCTATGCCGCCGAAGGTTATACTGATTTGCAGAGCTCCAGGCGGCTGGGGATTGCACTTTCATCATTCTATAATTATAAAAAGCAATTTCCGGCTTTCGCCGCCGCGCTGGACAGCGGCAAAAGGGAGTGTTACAGCAGGCTGCGTTGTCAACTGCTGGCGCTGGCATTGGGCCAATGCACCGTGCGCACCGAAACCTATCGCGACGGCGATTTCCGCAGAAGCACCGAACGGCAGCTTTCGCCCAATCTGAAAGCGATTAAGTACTGGCTCCAGTCCGGCGATGCTGAAACCGCATCTGCTCAAGGGCACTCCAAAGTCTCGGAGTTACCGGAAGACGATGGGAAGACTGGGAGGACTGAGAAGACTGGGAAGACTGGGGGTGTCACCGGAAAATCCATTGAAACTTCCACTCAACGACACTCCAAAGTCTCGGAGTCGGGCGGTTGCCCGGCCTGTTCTGCTGGCGCAGGGCAAAACAGTTCCGCTCAACGGTACTCCAAAGTCTCGGAGTCGGGCGGTTGCCCGCCCGTTGCATCCGGGTTTGATAGCCGCATGGACGAAACAGCCTATGCTCAACGGCACTCCAAAGTCTCGGAGTTGGATTCAACGGCACCCCAGACTTCCCAGTACGCCGATAAGGCCTTTGCTCAACGACTCTCTAAAATGTCGAGAAAGGAACGTCAGCGGCTGTTGAAGAATAGACGTGAAACCCGGAGTCTGCGAGATTAAATGTCCGTAATGTCCGTGGCGTCCGTTGTGTCCGTATTTTGCAGCAGCATGGGCAAAAACAGAGGCAACCCCCAAAACATTGATGCATTGCCAGCCGGAGTTTTTATAAAAATTGCGATAAAATGGATTTTCATTTGAACATCCAGCCACTATCTTATGTCTATAATCAAAAAGAAACCTGAATGGAGGACGTTCATGCACCGTTTTTTTGTTTTACCGTTAATAGCCGTGTTCTCATTTTTAACTGTCAACGTCATGGCAGCCGAAGCGCCGGTACTGATAGACCGCGCACAGGCCGTCGCCGCGGCGGCAAAAGTCTCGGTCAAGGATTATCCGGATGCGGATGTCGTGCTGATTCACGATTATGAGAAAGCGTGGTACAAACCGGACGGCACCGGCTACACCGTCGAAGAAGTCTACGAAAAAATCCTGACCGAAAAAGGCAAACGGGAAAGCAACACCCTGGATTTGTATTTCCACAAACATTACAATAAGATGGAAGTGTTGCAGTTGGAACTCATCAAACCGGACGGCAAGGCGGTTGCAATTGACATTGCGGCTAATTCCAAGACCATGGTTGATTCATCGCAGATGGGAGCGAACATTTACGACCCTAACAGTCAGATTCTCAAAATAACGATACCGGATCTGCAAATCGGCGATATCGTTCATGTCATGACCAGGGATACGATCATCAACACCCGGATCAAAGACACCTGGAGCGAATTCTTTGTTCTCCAGTCCACCAACCCGCTCCTGCGTTACGACATTGAAATCAGCGCGCCGCCGGAACGTCCCCTGGCGCGGAAAATGGTCAAAGATGAAGTCAAAGGCACCATCACCTTTTCTCAGAAAGAAGTTGACGGAAGGATAATTTACCGCTGGACCGCGGCAAATGTTCCGCGGATTTTCGAAGAGCCTAATATGCCGCCATACTACACGGTCTGCCAGCGCCTGCTGGTCAGCACTGTCCGCGACTGGTCGGATATTTCAAAATGGTACTGGGCGATCAGCAAAGCACATCTTGACAAGATTACTCCGGAGATGAAAAAGACCACCGAAGAAATTGTTAAAGGCCTGAAAACTCCGCAGGAAAAAATTGAAGCCATTTTTCAGTTTGTCTCGAAAAAAATACGCTACATGGGCATCACCCCGGAAAATGTTGCTCCCGGCTATGAACCGCATGACGTGAATATCACCTTTGAAAACCGTTACGGCGTCTGCCGCGACAAAGCCGCGCTGCTGGTGGCCATGCTGCGCGCCGCCGGATTCGATGCATTCCCGGTGCTATTTTACTCGGGACAGAAAAAAGACATCGAAGTTCCGAACACCTATTTCAACCATGCGATCAGCGCGGTTGAACTGGAAAAAGGCAAATATATTCTGATGGATTCAACCGATGAGGCCACCTCCGAACTGTTTCCGTCGTATCTGTGCGATATGAGCTATATTGTGGCGCGTCCCGAAGGCGATCCATTGAGAACATCCCCGATAACCCCGTCCGAAGAAAATATGCTGACCATCACTACCATCGGCAAAGTCTCGCCTAAAGGCGATTTTGAAGGTACTGCCACTCTGGATTTCAAGGGGATCAACGATGGGGCGTATCGCGATTTCTTCGGACATTCCAAACCTGAACAAATTCACGATTTTTTTGCCTCACGGCTGAAAAATGCCATTTCCGGCGCGGAACTGACTTCGTTGAAAGTTACGCCTGAACTGATGTCAAATGTAGCGGTGCCGCTGCAGGCAGTAATTAAGTTCAAAGCGCCCGATTTCCTTATTCAGGGGAAAAATGATACTATGGTTGCGCCCCCCTGGTTCGGTTCCAGTTTCGGCGTCGTAAACTTTGTCCTGGGCTCCACCGGACTGAAGAAACGGCTGTTCCCGCTGAAAGTATTTTCCACCTGCGGCATTCAGGAAAGTTTCAAAGTTGAACTGCCGGCCGGCCTGGTTCCCGAACTGATGCCGAAATATCAGACCGTTGACAACCCGCAAATCAAATGGGTGCGGAATATTAGCTCTTCCGGTTCTGAGCTTGACGGCAACAGCATTTTCCAGGTCCGCACCCTGGAATTTCTGCCGCCGCAATATGATGCGCTGAAACAACTGCTGAAAGAAATGGAATACCAGAAACGCAAAATGCCGGTATTTCGTCCGGCGGCAATTACCGGACAGAAAGGCGCGGTAAACCCGGCCTATGAAGGCGCTGACGCAGTCATTTTGAATCAGGATATAACGATTGACTTGAAAGGCAAGGGCGAATGGACTTTTACTGAAAAAATCACCAAAAAGATTCTGACCTACGCAGGAATGAAAAATAATTCGGAGCTTAAACTCTCATATAATCCGGCCTGGGATAAAGTTGCGATCACTGATGCGATTGTAAAAAGCCCGGATGGCTCGGTCAGAAAACTCGACAGCAAGGAGCTGAACCTGATGGATGAACCCTGGAGCGGCTCCGCCCCGCGTTATCCGGCAGGCAAAATACTGGTCGCCAGCCTTCCCGGAGTTCAGGCCGGAAGCGAAATCCAGTACACCATCACCAGTGAACATAAAGACCGTCCGTTCTTCGGAATTATCGGACTGTTCCGCAATTTCGATCCGATAGCCAAAAAGAAGGTTGTTTTAATCTATGATGGAAAATTGCCCGTCAATATTTCCCCGGCGCCGGAAGGCGTCAAAGAATCGAAAGATATCAGCAACGGCAAAGTCCGGATGACTTGGGAAGTTGAAAACGCCCAGGCAATAAAGGCCGAACCGGCGCTGCCGCCGGTATGGAGTTTTGCGCCTTCGATTTTTATCTCGACCGGAGACTGGAAATCTTACGGAACTGCTTCAAGTGAAGTCCTGGAAAAGGCAGCGGCTGACCAGCCCAAGTCTGCGGCAATGGCCGTAAAATTAACGGAAAAACTCAGCGCTGACTCTGAAAAAATCCTGGCCATTCGAAATTTCGTGGCCGAAAACGTCCGGCCAATCGGCCCCGAATTCGACGATCTGCCGGTTTCATGTGTTACGCCGGCCGACAAAGTGCTCGCCGACCGTTACGGCAATACGGCAGACCGTGCCGTGCTGCTTTACTCCATGCTCCGGGCTGCCGGCCTTAATGCTGAATTGGTACTGGCTTCCGGATTCATCGGCATTCCGGAACTTTTTGAGAAAGTAGAAGAATATCCGCAGTCAGTCTTTGGCGAAGTGCTGGTCCGCGTTAATTACGGAAAAAACTCCGTTCTGCTGAATGATACGAACCAATATGCCGCCCTTGGAACCAGTCCGCATAACGGCAAATATTGCCTGAACCTGATTGACAACAGCATTGACCTCGTAAAGACCGGCAAGGATTTTCAGGATTATTCGAAAACCGTATGCGCGATCAAACTCAAAGCCGACGGCTATGCCGGAATCGAAATATCCAACTTATTCTTCGGCGGAAATTTTGGCTACACCAATCAAATGTTTTCGGAATTTACGCCGGAACAGCGCAGCCGCTATTTCCAGCGTGCCGTAAATGACATTTCCCAGTCTGCCGTTCCCTCCAGGGATTTGGAAGCTGATTTCAAATCTTATCCGGGCAGACAATCAATTGCCGTCAACGTCGAACGTTATGCGGTGCGGGATAACGGGTTATTTTATTTCAATCTGCCCGGCAATATACTCAGAGGAATCTTCGCTGCCGGCGAAGCCACCAGGCTCAATCCCTATTTCCGTGCTGAACCGCTGAGACTTTCCATGCAGTATGTTATTGATCTGCCTGAAAACAACGCAACCATAAGATTACTTCCGCCGGATATCAAGTGGTCATGCCCCGGCAATGGCGGCACCGTTACGGTAAAATCCACGATGCTCGGCACGGCGAAGATCCTCATCTCCTGTTCGGTGAATCTGCGACCATGCATCCTGAGTCCCGAAGAATACCAGAAGCTGGTCGGTATTCAGGCACGGTTGTCCAATCCGAACATGAATATCGTGATGATTTCCGGCCTGAATGAGCTAAACACAAAACCAGCCGAGAAAAAATGAGTCATGTACGCGAAATAACAGTGTTGTTTGCATTTTATGATGGAAAATATCTATAAATCTCATTTCTCTTCAAAATAATAGAGAAATATTTATTGAAAAATGAAACTCAACCAGTAGATTATACTGATATACGCCATTTAATTTACGGCAGCCATGAGCTATACAATACACGCCTGGAGGCAATGATGAAAAACAGCTTTACGAAGTATGTCGATAAGGACACTATTCTCGTCCTTGACGGCAAAACTAAATTTGATGTCCTGGATAAATTAATCACGTGTGCCGCGGACAAGTCAAAAGTTGACCGTGACATTATCATGAGAGCTACCTGGAAACGCGAAAAAATGATGACCACCGGCGTCGGTTTCGGACTCGCGCTGCCGCATATCCGCCTGACCGGGATTCCTGAACCGGTAGTGCTGGTCGGCCTTTGCAAAGAACCCATCGTTGACTATCAGAGCCAGGATGATCAGCCGATTCGCGTACTTGTCTTTATCGTCGCTCCCGAGGGCAATCAGGAAGATTATCTCCAGCTTCTCGGCAGCATCTCCAGAAAGTTGCGCAACGCGGAAATGATCGGCGAGATCGTTGAAAATATTGCGCGTCCTTCTCAGGTGCTCCGCATTCTCAAGCGCAGAAGCAAAGAAGAAGGCGAATCAGAAGAATAGTTCCTGCTTTCGTGGAGAAAGTAGAAAAACTGTTGGGTGCTGTAAATGTCAAACACAATTGTAGTAGCAAGCGACAGAAATTATATTTGGGGCGTCTGGCTGCTCATTGTGTCTATGCGTAAAAACTCCATGAATGAGCCGGTTTTGGTACAGGGAGAAGCGTATTCGGAATCCGACATTGCGGTTCTTAAACAGTTTCCTGGTGTAGAGGTACTGAACAGGGCTCATAGTCTTGGACGGAATATTACCTGCAGCAAACCGGACGCAATGCTACTGCCAGACACGGATTATATTACATGGGTCGATTGCGACGGCATTTTTACCGGCAATTGCAGCCGCTACCTGACTGCCGACCCGGAACATATCCATATCGGAGTACGGGGAGTCATGGAGAATGCCGCGGTATTTTCCAAGCGTTATGAAGCAAACGACACCTTTGGCGCCATTCCCGCTAAAATTTTGGATACCTGGAAAAAGGATGTAGGAGAAAACACTGAATCGGCATTGCTTACATCCTGTTACTGCTGTTATATTTCCATTCACCGGAGCCATCGGGCGCTTCTGGAGAAATGGCGTGACCAGATACATAAGGTATTGCCGAATGATGACGTCGGAGTCTGTGACACGCGCAACCCCGCTTATTGGCAGACAGATGATTCGGTGCTGAACTCGATCCTGTGTTTTTCTAAAGTGGCTGTTCCGCCAACCGATAAATTCATGCTGGACAAGGATCCGAGTGCCATGTATATACACTTTGCGTACAACCCCAAACCCTGGCAGATGTGGAATACCCACAGCATTGCACATTTTGACCAAACGGTTGAACTGGTTGAATGGGCTGTCGCCCAAGGCTATAAAACTCCGGGACCGCTTCCGCTTTCTTTGCTGCGCAAATATCGCATGCTTAATCATCTGCTCGCCTATTTCGGCGGGAATTGGTTGAGGGTAAAAAAAGTGCTGCGCCGGATCGGTATCGTGATTCGATGATGTCTGCGCGGATGCTGTTTCCAGCTACTGATTCCGCGTAAAATTCCCAATATCAGACAGTATCCAGTCTGAAAAACTCGAGAGAAAGACACTATCTGTTTCCCCTTTTTTTTGTCTTGGTCGTACCGAAATTTCACAAGTCATTCCGCACAGCATACGCTTTTTTTATTTTATTTATTTATTGAAAAATATTTTTTTTGGTATAATGTTTTAATATTGCAGGTAATTATCTAGTAACATCAAACAAGGAGAAGATCATGAAAAAGTTAATGCTCGCAATCATTGTGGCCGCAGTGTGCTGTTTCAGCACGTTCGCCCAGGACACAAAAGCTAAAACCACCGCCCAGGACGCAAAGACTACGCAAGTCCCGCCCGAAAGATGGGATGCAGTCCTTGGAGGATTCTGGTTTGGAGTTCCGGCCTCGATTGAAACCGCCAATGTCTGCGGTTTGAAATGGGGTTTGCCGATTTCATCCGGACACGGAAAAGTAATTGGATTCGAATGGTCTTTTTTCTGCTGCGCGACTGACAATGTAAAAGGCTTTCAATGGGCAATGATCGGGGTAAACGATTCCCAGGATTTCAGCGGCATGCAGATGGCTCTGGTAAACGTAGTGGAGAAAAAAATCTGCGGACTTCAATTCGGGATTGTAAATAAATGCGACAAGGAAGGCGTCCAGATCGGGATCGTCAATGCCGCCGACAATGCCGATTGCCAAATCGGGATTGTAAACCTGAACAAAAACGGCTGGATGCCATTCATGGTAGGCATAAATCACAGCAAATAAATAATCTCGCTTTTAAAAATTGTTCATTTCCGGCCGCTTCCATGTGGAATGCGGCCGGATTTATATTATGACCATTTCCAATCGATCATCTGTTACTGCTTCTGTTGACAATATCTGAATCATCCCCGTTTTTATTCTTTTTGTTGAAATCAGCCACGGGAATATTGACTTTTGCGCTTAATAGTGTAAATTTTTCAGATGTACATTTGAGTTAATGTCCCTCTAAAAAAACCATCTAATAACGGAGCGGATTGTTTGTCGCAGTCATCATCTATGAAGCTAAATCAAGTACTGAATACCAAGGAAAAGATACGGTCTTGTCTGCATTTTCGTTGTGGAAATAAAAACAGCAGAAAGGCGCTTATACTCTCGACCACCGGCAACTCTCATGGCTTATCATTCCCTTTTCACTATTACAGGCGGGAATTGGCGACTGAATTCAACTTCCATTTTGAAGAACATATCAGTGACAATTTAGACGAAAAGTTAAATAAAATAAAAGGTTTCAAGGGTGATATAATTTTCGTCAGCACACCGCTCCGGGTTAACGGAGAAATTTTATCAAGGCAGAAAGTCCTTGAATTCTTTCAGTCAATTGACCGCGCCCGGCGTTTCAAGCTGGTTTTTTTTAGTATTTCCGACAATGCGGTTTCACCATATTTTGACATTCTGCCTCATATAGACCTGTTCCTGACGCCGTTTGTATTCAGAGATCAGCATAATTATGAAAAGCCTTTTAAAGGCGGAAATATTATGGCTGATTATCTTGCCGACAGGTTTCAACTGGCAACGACTAAGGAAAATGGCTTTCATGACGAACTTTTTTTATCGCAACCGGCAACAGATCAAATATACAAAATAATGCCGTCCTGGAACTGGATGCTGTGGCGAAGCATGATAAAAGTATTCAAGAGCCAGAACTATCGTTGTATTCTGAATGGACGAAGAACCATTGATGTAACCTGCCGGTTCACCCAATATGAAGGCTGGTGCCAATTCCACAGACTGCATGTCTGTGAGCAGTTGGCGGCACTTTCGTCTAAATACACGATTGTCGCCACCAAAAATAAAGTTGATCTCAAGAGTTATTATCGCGAACTGGAATCAAGCCGGATATCATTCTCTCCATTCGGATATGGCGAAATCTGTCCGAAAGATTTTGAAGCGATGATTAAAGGCTGCCTCTTGCTGAAACCATCCGTTGATCACTTGATTACTTATCCGCAAATCCATATTGAAAATGAAACCTATGTGCCGGTAGCATGGGATCTGGCGGACCTGGAAGAGAAAATCACTTATTACCTGGAGCGTCCGGAAGAGCAGCGGCGAATCACCGCTAACGCCGCAAAGGCATACGAAAAGTTTTTCACAGA
This sequence comes from uncultured Lentisphaeria bacterium, assembly GCA_903831825.1. Classification (GTDB taxonomy): domain Bacteria; phylum Verrucomicrobiota; class Lentisphaeria; order Victivallales; family Victivallaceae; genus CAIPAT01. Next base: position 21,267 of record CAIKZE010000007.1, read on the forward strand.
ACGCGGCTTCCTCGCCAAGATAGAGGAAATACTCCGCCGCCTGGACACATAATTTATCTGCTGCGTCCGACCGTCCGGACTTTCGATGGTAATCTGCGATTATTGCGCCACATACTCAAAGGCGGAAGCAAATATCACTTGGAAATACTACCCATCACAACCCGGAATCCCAAGTAGTAGTATGTGCATCCAGTCAAATAGCTACCCCGAAACGCCACCAGAAAGTACCTTGGACTACAGTACCAAGCGCCGCCGCGTATCACTCGAGCCAATGTTCCGCTGCTCCAACGACTGCCATCCGACGGCGCACCGTTATAGTTGTCGTGCCAATCATCCAAACACCATTCCCAGACATTGCCGCTCATATCGCAAATACCAAGTTCATTAGGGGATTTAGTTCCAACTTCATGAGCTGCTTTGCCTGAGTTGCCAATATACCACGCCACGCTGTCAATATTGTCGCCGCCGCTGTATTTGTAACCCCGGCTCACAGTTCCGCCGCGGGCGGCGAACTCCCACTCCGCTTCCGTGGGCAGCCGGTATTCATATCCTGAAGGTAAACGTCCGGCATTGCGTTCCCGGTCAGTTAATTTTTGACAGAAGCTCACGGCGTCATTCCAGCTTACGAACTCTACCGGATTGTTAATGCCTTTAACATAACTCGGGTTGCTTCCCATGATTCTCTGGTATTCATTCTGGGTTACCTCACACCTGCCGATCCAATACTCTTTGCCAATCGTTACACGATGTACCGGCTTCTCAGAGTCTTCTCCATCATTTGACCCCATCATGAAACTGCCCGGTGCAACGCACACAAAATTCATGCCTAAGCCGGGCACCCGCCACGGCTGTCCTGAGGCAGGTCCGCCATCTGCGAAAGTATGGCATGGCAAAAGCCAAACCACACATATTGCTAAAAAGATCATGTTTTTCAGTCGAGCAGGCATTTCTAAGCATCCTTATTTGTTTATGTCGGAAGTGTCTATCAGCTTTGCAGTTGCCATTCCTTATTTATTTTTCTGAGTAGTAAGTCTCTTGCCAATCTGAATCATCTTCTTTTCAAATAGACTAAATGAGGCAATAGCAATCACAATAGTAACAATAACAACACTTACCAGTTGAACTTCTTTATTTTGAATTCCAATTCTCTTAAAGACAGATTCCGAATACATTTTGACAATCGGATGAAACATATAAACTCCATATGTGGCAATTCCGAATTTTTCCAATGAGAAGCCGACAAAATTGGGAACGAAGTTATACAAATCAAACTTATAAAAAGAGATCACGATTAAAATTGAAGCCAAAATAAAAACAATCCGGTTAAAACCGGTAATTATTTCTATTTGGTCTCCTGAAGTCGGATAGAACAGGAATATTGCACATCCAATGAAAAAGACAACAAAATTAATTCTCTGGCTTATAATTACATTTTTAAGATTGTAAAAAATTGAGATGCCGACGCAATAGAGAAATAAGTTATTAAAAGGATTGATATATAATGTCCACTGATTTGCTATTAAGTGCTTAGGATTAAAAATTAAAAAGGCAAATACTAAACACACGATAAAACTCACTAATGTAAAAATATCTCCGAATACTTTTTTTCTGTTATATAAAAAGAAGATGAAAGGCGTAAACACATAGTAAACCATTTCATTGCCAATAGACCACGCGCCGGTGTTTATCGCTCCATGCGTATCGATAAAACCAAAAAGCGTGGTTAAGTTTAAAATAATTTTCAGTGGATCAAAAGAACCATTTCTTACGAAATTCAGACTCACTACGAGCGCCACACAAACCCAAAGCAATGGCCAGATCCTGAATATTCTTCGGATCATGAAAAAACCGGAAGTTTTCATATCTTTGATGAAGTTCGCATATACCATAGCCATACTCAAGCCCGATAGAATAAAGAAGATTGAAACTCCGTATATTCCCAAACGGCCAAGCAAAGTTGTGGAATCTCTTGGGAAATAAAACCAAATTGCAAGGTGGTAAAACATTATTGCAATGGCCATCAATCCTCGCAGCCAATCCAGAGATTCTATTCTAGCTTTCAACCTTTACCTCAATTATTAATGTTTTTCTGCCTGTCGCCGTATTATTTTTACTTTTTCAGCATCCGGGTTTCCAAGACTCGACAAACCATAGTTCAGTTCAGTTGACTATTGGCCTCGGCATTGGCGGCGGCGGTCTTAACTCGCCTAATTTCCTCTTCGTCCAACTCATTTTCCCGTCGTTTTTGCAGATCATGTTCTTTTTTCTCTTTGCGCCGCTCTTTGGCAAATTCTCTTTTGAAGATATCCTTCATTGCCGCAATAATTGCGAAACAGAACATCAACTGATAAAAATTAGAAGATTGTTTCAACACCCATTCCAGCGAGGACTGTAGATATATTGACGCCAAGCCGCCGGCCAGGCCAATCGCAAAATACTGATATTCCGTATTAACAAACCGGAAAATATTAATTAAATTCATAATGAAGTAATATAAGAGGAATATCGCAAAAACTCCAAGGTTGATCCAGCCGGTTTCGGCGGCAACCATCAGATAGACAGTTTCAACCAATCCTTCTTTATATTTCTTATCTTTTTCCTTATCGAGATGCTTGCTATAAGGCCATGGCACGTTGACTTTTACACCAAAGTTGTTCAGGCCGATACCCAGAAATTTATCATTGGCCATATTAAGCGCCGATGCCGCCAGATTGTACCTGGTAATCTTCGATTGCACTGGAGCCGTCTCAAAACGCTGTAAAACCGTGTTAATCATAGCGGCCACAGCAATAATCGCACCGAACCCGATTACGGCAGTAATAATAAATTTTTTCATCTCAAACCCGGAAGCGTAAGACAGCAATAATACGATCAGGCATCCTCCGATGTAACAAACCATTCCGGCGCGCGAAAGGGTAAAAAATACCAGCAGCGAGCCCATGCCGAACATTAAGAAAATGAAAGCTGATTTTAGAATTGAAGCCTTCTTTTCGTTCATCAGTTGAGAAAACATCATAGTACTCAAAATTGTCATATACATGCATAACGAATTTTGATGCGGCAAAGGCCCGCTGATCTGATAAATGCCAAGCCGGTATTTCTGATAAAGAGCTACGGCAAAAATGTAAATAATGATAATCGGAATAAAGTGAATGGCCAAAGCAATGCGTTCATAACTGTTAAAATAATTATATAGCACCCAGAAGTAAAAATACATACGGACCATTTTCAAAATTTCAAAATAAGAATACAGCGGTTCATAGGCATTAGTAATTGAAGCCAGACTGAAAGCAAAGTATATGAAATAAATAAATGAACCAGGCGGTATCAGTTTGATCTTAAAATCTTTGCCCTGGCGCATGATGATAACTAAAAATAAGACTATTGTAACCAAGTCAACCAATCCTACTTCAAATCCGCGTGACGTTCCGTGATAAAATTCGCGGGATACGAAGTGAATACTCTCAGCCATGCGGCAGGTGAAAAAAATCATCAGGAAAAGGGCAACTTTTTCAAAGAACTTCGATGTTGAAGCCAGAAAAACCCCTACCGGCACCATGAAGAGCAAGGTCAAGAAGAAAATAAAGTATTTATACTCCGACAGCCCCATTCTTTACCTTGAGTAAATATTTTCCTAAGGTCTAATTAAATTGGTCGCCGGGCCGGCAACTAAGTTAAACGCTTCCAATGTGGGCAACAGTTTCTTCACGACGACGTTATACTCTGAGAGCCCATCCTTAGGAACGAAAACTACGTCATTAGGTTCGAGATGAAAGTCAAGAGCCCTGCCCCGCATGACTTTGTCAATGTTAACCTTGTAAACTTTCGGGTGAACCATGCCGCCGCGAATAATCCATGCGTCCGAGGACGCAGTCTCAAGCACTCCGCGAGACCATGCGATTGCCTGCATTAAAGTCATCTTGTCTTTATAACCGAGGTAACCCGGCACCCCGACTTCACCAACTACATATACCGTCTCATTCATTGATGAAGCAATAAAAATGTAATCGCCGTCACGCAGCGGAATGTTATTCAAGCGGTCTCCCTGGCGAATTGCTTTCGTAAAATCAACCGGCAAGACTTTTCCATCCCTGGCTATATAAGAATTTTTCAAATCAGCCATTTCAACTGAATCGCCCTGAAACAAACCATCGGCAAAACCTCTGGCCATCGCTATCGCATCAGACAGTCTCGGTTCATTTCTAAGCGGGAATCTGCCGGGAACGTTAACTTTACCTGAAATCGTGAATGTCCCGCTTTGAATCCTTGTCGGCACAAGAGCGACTTTCGGAAAGCGAATATATTCTGAAAATTTAGTTTCAATAAATTTAGTGGCGTCCGGGACAGTCATGCCGCCGATCTTCAGCGGTCCGATAAGAGTTAGCGAGACATACCCGTCAGGGGTAACAATCAGCCCCTGGGAATTAAGATCGTCATTGTCGTATACTTTAAAGTCGAATCTGTCCCCCGCTGCAATGTGATACGGCTGAGGCTTGATATTTTGAAGCGCCTCGAGCTCTTTTTCAATTTCCAGCGGATCCTGTCTGACAACTTTGATTTCTTCATAATGCTGCTCCTTCGTCGGCGCCAGCGGAATTTCAGTCTTGTCCGCACATCCGCAAAGAAAACATATTATAGAAAACGCACAAAACGCAACGATCAGTTTAATCCTACCGGATAATATTGACATCGCAGACCACTTTTTTTGTTTAAACATAATTAATATTTCCCTGTAATAATTAAAATATTACATACTCCGGATAAAATAGGATTTTTCCACGTTATTCAAAATTCCGCCTAATTTTCTGCAATCATGCTCTTTAAGGAAGTTTACGCATTTGAGCAGCTTGAATTTATTCGAACGCTTAAACATGGTCACAAGTACAGAAATATCTGCGGACTGGCAAATGGTCGCAAACAATTGCTCGTTCTTGTTAAACTCAAAAAGTTCCCAGAAAATGTAGTCATAATGTCCATCAAATTTAGCAATAAATTTATCAATCATTGCCTTGTCGGCAGGGGCAATGTAGGTGTAATCGTCCATCACAAAATAAAGCCGGTGAGCATTTTCCAGCGGCATGTTCGGATTAATTACTTCATCTTTATAAATATAATCGTTCACTGCGAACTTAGTCATATTCCGTGCCAGTTCATTAACGGTGGAGATATAAAGTATCTTTTTCTCCTGAGGTCCGAACAGGTCAATGCATTTCTTGATAAAAAATGTCTTACCGGACTTGGCCTCCACATCGCCGAATGTGATTAATGTAACACCCGACTGTTTATCGGCATATTCCGCGATTCTTTTATAAACAACCTGTATTGCGGAATAAAAAGACTGTAGCGTAACCTGGTTAATCATCGGCAAGCTGCCCAGCATCTTTATTTTCAGCACATTTTCGATATCAAACCTGGATTTTACTGAAAAATCCATCAGTTCCATTATTATTAATCCGCCAAGAGCCAGCAAGAAACCTGCAAGCCCGCCGGCAAAAATGATGAACCTCCGTTTTTTTGCCGCCGGCGAAGATGGCGGCTCCGCCCGTTCCAGAATGGTAATATCGCTGACGTTAGTATTAAGCGCGAATTTCATCATTGAAACTGTACCGTCTATCTTCTTCAGCAAATCGCGATTTAAATCAAGCTGCCGTTTGATCTCCAAAAAATCACTCTCCATCCTGGAAAGCTGGGTCAATTCACTTTTCAGCTTGCTGATTGTGGCCTCCAACTGGCTTAAATTCTGGGTTACGCCTTTCAATTCAGCCTCTGCTTTGAACTTCTGCTCCTCGATGGTCTGACGAACTACATTACCGCCGTAAGTAACCGAGCTGGGAGCTCGTTTCTCGTCTTTAGCCTTACCCAGCTTCTCCTTAAGGTATTCGATTTCCGCCATCTGCTTCTGGACTTTCGGGTTATCATCAGTGTAGCGCTGGCGAAGTTTATAAAGAGCGCCCTCCATTACTGCCATATCAGAATTATCGGTAGCTGTTACAGTATAGTGAAGTTGAATATCCTCTTTCATATCTTTCATATTATTTTCAAGATTGGCGATACTGATGCGCAAGGCAGATTCCTGCATGCGGAACTTGACCAGATTCAGTTCAAGTTCATTGAGCATCTTGAATTTGCCTTCGGTTTCAGTGGTGATCGAAATTACATTGAACCGCTTCAGATATTCTTCTTGCTGGGCTTCAAGTGCTTTGATTTTCTGAGACAGATTGATTTTGCTTTCCGTATAATATTTATAAATCTTATGTATGGAAGTGTTCTGATTTTCCACATAATCTTCAATAAAAACATCAGCGAGCATATTGGCAATAGCCGCGGCTTCGCGCGGCGTGTCGGAACTGGCAACAATGCTTATGATGTTTTCATTATCTTCCTGCATTTCCACGGCGGTTTGAGCATAAAGAGCAGCAAGCGTCGTTTTCAGCTTCAACCTGGTGATTACCTCCCGCATATTTTTGCGGATACGAACCATTTCGGTAATCACTTTGGTTTCGACCGGCTTGTAGAGGTTCGGCATATCGCTTTGCAGACGCTCAATATTGGTGTGCCTGAACATCAAGCATCTGGCAGTCCAAGTTTTCTGCTGGAAAATAGTGACATAACTGAATGTAAGAAATCCTGTAATCAGGGGGATAATCAGAAGGACATAAAATCGTTTCCAGACAGCAAGCAGCAATATTTGTAAATCATATTTGAAAAGGCTGGCATCAATTCCACCGAGAACCGATTCGTTGTCTTCATGTATTTCCATAGACCCTCAAACATATTGGCTAATTAAATCTATTCCATAACTTCAGATAACTTTTTAGAATTTCGTCTCCTGATCCGGAGATTGAAATTCCCGGCAGTAATAAAATATAATCGCGGGTGGCCTCATTATCAAATAATATTGACGGCAAAACGATAAAAAGTCGCGTTCTTGGATATTTAAAGAACAAATTCAGATTAAATTTAGCCGGACCGACCTCCAGCATATTGATAATAAAGTTCTTAAGCATTTGCTGCATGGTCTCATTTTTTGCAAATGGGGGATGCTGGTAAAAGGCTTTCTGAATTTGCGCGAAGTTCATCCCCTGCGCATCAAGACAGACGTTGAATACATAAAGATAAAATCTGGCAAAGAATTCTTTAGCTTGATTCCACATTGCCGGCAGTTCGCCCTTAGCAGGCATGACCGGCTTCAACTTGAATTCGATGGACGCTTTGTACCACGGATAAAAATCTGATACTTCCTGAACATCCTTATATGCATCAAACAATTCCGATCTTCGCTTATATGAGTAAGAATAGGTATGGCGCATCGCCAAATATGAATCTCCACATGCCATCACAGCTTTCCAGATATTCCGGGCTATAAAATCAACATCCTCGTCTTTCAATTGACTTTTTTCCATGCGCTGTTTGGCAAGCAGCAGGCCGGTTCCCCGGTTCAACATAAGCTTGGCGAGTTCTTCATGCGGCATATTATTCAGATCAAAAGCGGGCAACTGTTCAAAAATGTTCTCCGGGCCATAAATAACAACATGACCGGACTTCAGTTCCTGCCACATCATTGTAAATTTAGATGACTTCAAATCAGAAATGTTTTTTACAGGGCTGAAATCTACATCAATTCCGGCGATCTCGGACAATTCCGGCGACAAATTCAGCAAAGCCCGGTTGAGCCGCCACTGCTGCATCCTGCTGATATCTGAAGTAATGACAAAAAAATCAAAATCATTATAAAGGGACATTTCACCATTAGTGTTCAGAAATACGCCCCCCTCCCCCCGGCCATATCCCCCGCCCAGCGCTAACGCAACCAGGTTCTTCCGTCCGACGGTGTCAACAACTCTTTCGACAACAATTCCCAGGAGAGAATCAATCTTCCGGTCAAACGCATCGTCGCCGTAAATGGTATATTTACTCATAATTTAAATCTTGTTCTTTCCTATTTTTGAAATATTGTTCCATTGATTACCCGGTTAATTGCCGCCATTAAATCCGCTTTTTTGACAGGCTTACAGATGTAATCATCAAAACCGGCCTGCAAGGCCTTTTCTTTCTCCTTGGGCGCCGCATACGCAGTTTGGGCAATGACCGGAATATCGGCGAAGTGATGTTTTATTTTTTGAGCGGCTTCGATTCCGCCCATGACCGGCATTTGCAGATCCATTAAAATAAAACCATATTTGTTCTTTAAAGCCAATTCAACTGCTTCCGCGCCGTTTATGGCGCGATCAATTCTTTTCACTTTATCTTTCAACAGCAATTCGAGATAAAAATAACTGTTGGGCTCGTCTTCGGCTATCAGAACCGCAAAATCCCGCCAGTCTTTTTGAACCGCGAACGACAAAGTTTTTTCGTTGTCTGCCTTATCAGCCTGCTCAAAGGGAATGGTGAAATAGAAACGCGATCCCCGGCCCGGCGTCGAACTTACGCCTATTTTGCCGCCCAGCAATTCGACCAGTTCCCGGGCAATGTTCAACCCCAAGCCAGTTCCCCCTATCACGGCCTCCCTTACCTGCGCTCCGCGATAGAAATTCTCAAAAATCAGTTTCTGCTCATCTTCAGGAATGCCGATGCCGGTATCTTTTACATAAAACTCCATCTCCCCGTCCCGCATGTCAAATCCTACTTCCACGCCGCCATTAAAGGTGTATTTGACTGCGTTGGACACCAGATTAGTAAGTATCTGTTTTATTTTATCAGCATCAGACCGGACGATCAGGCTTTTATACTGCGCCGGGATATTTACCGTCAAAGCAAGCGTCTTTTTGAATTCAGTCAGGGTAAACATCCGGTAAACATCTGTAATGAGTTCAGCCGGAATGAATCCGGTAATGTTTGCAGAAAGTTTTTCGCTTTGCAGCCGCGACAGCAGTATCACATCGTCTATTACCATGAGCAATTGCGCGGAACTTTTCTGCACAATTTCGGCAAAGGAATTCTTCTTGGCGCCTTTTGCCTCCAGCATTAAGTCTGAAAAGCCCATGATGGCGTTCATCGGCGTTCTTATTTCATGTGACATATTATTCAGAAATGCTGATTTCAGACGGTTGCTTTCCTCTGCTTTCTCCTTCGCCTCAATCAGTTCTTTTTCCCCGCGCTTCCGCTCAGTTATATCCTGGAATATCTCCAGCATCGCTTTCCTGCCCTGAAACGACATGCCGGTATGACTGATCTGAAAAGTCCTGCCGCCCATAATCCCAGCCGTTTCGTATATCTCCGTTTTGCCAATATTTATGCCGGTCAGCAAGGGGCAATCAACACATTGGGACTTATTATCGCGATAAAGTTCCCAGCATTTTTTACCGGCGGCTTCGCTGCCGAAAAGTTTTTGCAGGTTTTCACACATGAACAGAATATTTCCGCATTCATCAATGATGTCCATGCCAAAAGGGATCGTTCGTAATAAAGAGGTATTAAGTTCGTTACTTTCCCGCAAGGCTTTTTCCGCCTGCTTGCGCTCGGTAATGTCGCGTCCTGTAACCACTGAACCGACAATTACGCCATCCTTATTACGAATGGGGGCGAAACTGTAGTTTCCCGTCCAGGTTTCGCCGGTGTCTTTGCGTCTCAGCGTGTATTCGGCATTTGTGCATATTTCCCCCCGAAGAGCCCTTGGCACTGCCCACTGCTCCAAAGAAGCAAGTTCTCCGTCAGGCAAGTACACATCCAGAAAAACAGGATACTCGGCCAGTGTCCGGGCACAATCATCCTTATTTTTAAATTTGTGAAATGTCGCGAATGCATCGTTAAAATTAATAAACCGTCCCTCGGTATCAGAAATGAACACGGCATCGGTCATGCTGGCCAGAGCCGCCGCCAGTTTCACTTCACTTTCCCGCAGGTTTTCCTGAATCCGCCGGTTTTCCGTTACATCCTGGTCCACGCCGAATACTTTATCCGGTTTCCCGTTCGCGTCGAAAGAAACTTCGCCTTTCGAATAAATGCAGGTGATATTTCCGTCCGGGCCGACTAACCGGTAGTCCATTTTAACCACCGCCGGACATGGCTCAGCATACAAATTGTGAAACTGTTTCCGGTCATCAGGATGAACTGACTTGAAAAAAAGGTTGTCCTTGTCTATGTTGGGGTCACCGACTTCGAGTCCAAGCGCTTTATAAACCAGCCATGACCATTGCACTTTACCGATTTTCAGATCATGGCTCCATTGTCCGACTTTAGCAAATTCCTGTGCTTTTTTCAAATCTTCTTCACTTTGCCGGCGTGCGGCATTTTCCAATTTCAGATTTTCCAGCAACTCCAAAGTCTCATTTCGGCTTGGGAGCAAGCTCTGATTAGCCTGTTCCATCTCGGCAGTCCGTTCGGCAACTAACGCTGCCGGACGTTCATTCCCTTCCAGCATTTTCAGATTTATGAGGTGACCCGGATTATCATCAACCGCCATAATTTTTAGTTTATCCACTGCCATATAACGCCTCCTCAACCACTTTAATCAACTTATCTCCGGCTGAAACCGGATACCTGCAATTATGAACCGCTCGAGAACGAGATATTTCTACTCCTATTGCCACAAAAGCCAAACTTTGCCATCCCCGGCAGGGCTGGGGGTATTTTTAAATTAAGCTTAACTTCCGCAGTTACGCAAACAAAGCATTCAAGCGCCGGAAACGCCATGATGCTTAAAAAATCTTTCAGACAGAAAATTCATTGCCTTTTTCAGGTTGGTAACTTCATCAAATTTGCCGCTGTCAACAATCAAATCGGCATATTTGACGCTGCTGGCAACGTATAAATCATGCATCGGACGGACTGTCTCACAATATTGCCTCAGGATAAAATCAACATCCAGGCCTCTTTCCACCCGGTCCCGCTTAATGCGTTTAATCAGGCGGATATCCGCAGGCGATTCCAAAAAAATACTGGCGGCGGCCATCTGACGCAATTCCTTAAAATACAAAGCGAAAATCCCCTCGACAATTATAAATGTCGCGGGATTTACCTCAGTTCCAGGGTAACTGATTGAATGCGTTTTGAAATCATAATGCTGACGCTTTACATGCTTACCGGCCAGAAGGGTCTTCAAATGCGTAAAAAGCAACTTTGCATCGACGGCTTCCGGAGAGTCAAAATTATAATCTTTCAGCAATTCCGGATCTCTATCGGAAAGATCCTTGTAGTAATCATCTATCGATATTCTTTCAACATAAGTGCGCGGCGATAACTCCCGGAAAATATTTTTGGCAAGCGTGGACTTGCCGGAACATGATCCGCCGCCTACAAGAATAATTTTAGGTGCAGCTTGCTGATTATTCATTTATGTCCCGGAAAAGCCTTTGCACTAAAGTTATTACAATTATTTTCAAATCGAAACTAAGACTGCGGTGAAATGAATAATAGAGTTCGTCAATTCTGGATTGAAATTCGTCATTTTCATGGCCAAGAGTTTCAGAATAATAAAACGCGGCCGGATGATACGAAGGCAATTCGTTAATCAGTGTAACGTCTTCATCTGTCGCCATCATCGGTTTGTTTCCGGCAAGAAAAATCCGGCACGTAAACGCCAGATAAATCAAATGGAACTTATCCAGCGAAAGCTTAAAAAACAATTTATTAAGTATTCCTTTAGAACATTTTTTATAATCGCCAAATTTAATTTTATTGCTGCCGGTCTTATCCGCCCAATAACTATTTTCCAGGTACGGCGCGGAAATAAATGGCCTCAGGATAATAAAGAGCGGCAGTTGCATCAATATCAGGCCCAAAGCCATAACACAGTGAATGGCAGTGATGAAATACCGCCGGAAAATTTTCGAATCTATTTCAGAAAGAAGGAAATTATCGACGATATCCAGGACTTCGCCGGATTGCGGATCTATAACCCGGCGCTTGTAAATAATCTTATTGCAGATTTCCAGCGAGGACCCGATATAAGAATCGCCATAGACCACAGAATTACTGACCGTGGTATTAGCATCAATCAGAGTATTGTCTCCGATGATTGCGGCAGGTCCGATTCGTGAAAGATATTTCAACTGGATATTATTGCCGATGATTACCGGTTTACTGATTTCACATTCTTTCATGATTTCAACATTCTGACCGATAAATACGCCCTCTTCATTATTGTAGCTGGACATGATATATTTATCAGAATCGCCGTTGACCAGTTTCATATTAATTTCGAAAAGCCTGCCAATCGAATCAAGCAGAAAAAAACCTAACTCCGTTCCGGCATATTTTTGAAAAGAGGCAGTTTTTGCCGGTGCATGGACAGCTCTGGTTCTTAAATAAATCAATCCGTTACGGTCTTCATCGACCAATTCCCGATCAGTATTTTCTTGAAAGAAATCATATTCTTTATGGTTCTTATCGTAATTGATGAAAACAAAACCGTTAACGACCAGCAAATCATCCCCCGAAAAAAGCAGCCGGTTACGCTCGATAATGCTGTACAGTTGTTCGTTTTCCCGGGAACTGCCATAGGTAATCTTCAAGTTCCATTGCGCCCCGTCTTGAAAATACTTTTCTATGGAAGGCTCAGCATCTTCCATAACAATACGAACATCAGTTACTCCGATAATCGAGCAAAATTCGATATAATATTCCAAAATCGGTTTGTTCGCCACTCTGACCATATATGACGAAATGTCATAAAAGTATTTTTTTGTCCAACCCGTCTGAATTTTTCTGCAATTAATAAGGCATTTCATAATAAACTCCGTTTACTCAGTAAGCGCCTTTTCCTGTAAATACCGCGGGAATCGTCTTGAGCAAAATCCCCAGGTCTTTCCAGAAACTTCTGCTCTTGATGTATTCTTTATCCAATTCCACCTGCTGCTTAAACGGAATATCACTACGCCCGGAGACCTGCCAGATACAAGTAATTCCAGGAGTTACATGAAGCCTTTTCCGTTCTTCCAGGGTGTAAAGAGCAACTTCTTTCGGGAGCGGCGGGCGCGGCCCGACCAGACTCATATCGCCGATCAGAACATTGAAAAGCTGCGGCAATTCATCAATACTGAATTTCCGGATAAAGCGCCCAACTCCGGTTACCCGCGGATCCTCCTTCATCTTGAAAATTACCCCGTCCGGGGATTCATTCAACTGTTTGCGTTCTTCCTCCGTCAACCAGACTCCTACTTTCATTGATCTGAACTTGAAAAAGTCAAAATGCCGCCCGTTCTTGCCGACACGCACCTGCTTGAAAATTACCGGGCCAGTCGAGTTCAATTTGATTGCAATCACAGTGATTATAAATACCGGCGAGAGTAAAATCAGCATTAATGTAGAAAAAATGATATCCATCGCCCGTTTGATAATATATGTCATCTTTACGGTAATTTCCCACAACGCGACTTTAAATTTAATATAAGAGCGAAATTTAGACCGCCCCCGGTCAATCAGGAGGTCCATCAATTCTTTACTGACAGAATGCTTCAGTTCATCCATTATTCTTTTTTATCCTTCTGCGACTTCCAGCGCAAAACGCGGAAGATAAAAACCGGATTCCCAATAAAATATCGCTTAAACATCCGCTTCGGCTCCATCAAAAAACGGTAAAACCACTCCATGCCAATTTCGCGCATCCAAGTTGGCGCCCGTTTAATATTGCCCGAGTAGAAATCAAAAAGGCCGCCAACGCCCATCGCAATCCGGCAATTAATTTTACCGAAATTATCTTCGATCCATGTTTCCTGGACCGGAACTCCGAATGCAACCAGCAGAATATCAGGCTGCTGCTCATTAATCTTCGACAGCACAGCCGCACTATCCTTTTCCCGGTCGAAATATCCATGCTGTTCTCCGGCAATTCTAATTCCAGGGTAATCTTTTTCCAGTTTAGCTTTCATTCCCGCCGCGATACCGGGCTTTCCGCCAACCAGATAAAAAGAAAACCCTCGCTGCAATGCCATCCGGCACAAGAACGGCAACATATCAGTTCCGTTGATGTTTTCCTTTAGGGGATTATCTATCATCTTGCAGGCCAGATGCACACCAATCCCGTCAGGGAAAATATAATCCGCTTTGTGCAAAAGTTCAAAGTACCCTTTGTCAGAAAATGTTTTATTAAAACAATCAGGGTTGACAAAAAAGATTTTTTTCTTTTCCTGCCTGACAATATGCCCGGCAATACGCTCAACCGCTTCCGCCATCGTCATATTTTGAAATTTAATGCCGAATAAATTGATTTCAGCGTGATAATCTTTAACTTCCACATTAAAAAAGGCAGCAGGAATCGACTTGATAATTAACAGCATATCTCCCCAAAAGTCTTTTTTGAAATTATATTCCATTTCAATTTCAAGTTTGCTTTTGTGTGCAATACGACTGCTGCTGCGCAAAAACCACAGGTTAAAAATGCCCGGTTTGGCATTGTAAAGACAAGCATCGCCGGGAACCCTGTTCTGGATGTCATATTCTTTTATGCTCAATCCGGTTAACTGAAGCTTCCCGGATAAAACATAGACAAAAAGAAACGCGTTGTTCCAATAATATTTTTTGAAATTGAAATATTTGATTCTGACCGGTACCCCTCTCTGGCCAATAATGTTTCTCGAAATAAAAATATCGCGGCCGGCAAACGCCTTGCGGAATATCAGCAAAACCAGCAGCGGCAAAGTAATTATAATAAACAAAATCAGCGCAATCAGATATTTTATCAGCCATGCGGTAAATGAAGCAAACATACGGTAGACCATAAATAAAACTTTTCTGAAAGCGGCAGCCAATCCGCGTTCAGAAGAATCCAGCGTCTTTTCAAGACCTTTTATATTATTCAGATCTCTTTTCATATAGCTCAATAACCTTGTACGCGTTTTTTGTCCAGTCAAAATCATTTATCCGCTGCAAGCCGGCTTGAACCATTTTGTCGCGCAGCCCCTCACTGCTGAGTACGCTCTCCATGCACACCGTAATCTGATGAATGCTGTGCGGATCAAATTTCAAAGCCGCATCGCCGGCGACTTCCGCCAGCGACGAATTGTTGGAACATACTACTGGAATACCACACGCCATTGCCTCCAGCAGCGACAAGCCGAAACCTTCAAACAGCGAAGGAAAAACATAAAGTGACGCATTGCGGTAAAGTGACGGAAGATCAGGACTTTCTATGTATCCGGGAAATTTAATGGAATCACGACAGAACGACTGTTCCGCATACTCCTTAACAGGTTCCGATCCGGGCCAGAAACTGCCGGGCAGCACCAAGTCATACTTATTCCTGATGGGCTCTGAGAGTTTTTCATAAGCTTTTATAAGGTTGAGATGATTCTTTCCGGGATGCTCAATCCTGGAAATATAGAGAATATAATTTTTCTCAATCCCCCCTTCCAGATCGGGTTGCACCTTCATTGTGCCTTCACTGCTGTAAAGTTTACGATCATAACCGTTATAAATAACGCTGATTTTTCCCGGCGGTATTTTCCAGAATTTAATGAGATCGGCCTTCGTACTGTTGCTCACTGCGACCAACTGATTCGCCCGCCTGACGCAGAAAGGCAGAATATGCTTGATATAAAACATCCTGAAAAGATCATATTTGCCGGGAATATGATACTGCGAAAGATCATGCACCACGGCAATAGTATAAAAAGGATAGAACAAAAATGCCCGCCTGTTGGCGGCGGGCAGAAAAGTGAAATCATACTTGCCTCTCATAATCATCAAAGGCAGGATCAGCAGATGCCAGAACATATTGATTAAAGGATTGCGCAACAAATCGGAAATCCTTATAAAATGGATATTCGGATTATCTGTTGCCGGAAAACAATCAATGTCAGATTCCAGCATTGCAACATAAACCTGGTGCTCATGGGCGAGCTCCATAATCATATTGTTCATATAAACGGAAATTCCTGACTTCCCGCCGTCATAAGCCATACCGCTAATTAGGATTTTATACATGCGGAGCCTCCTTGTTCATTATCAGAACATCCTCAATCATGACCTTGAACCCGGCAATAAAGTTTTCTCCGGAACAATGTTTCCTGACGAAATCATACCCGTTATCGCCAAACTTCTCCGCAAGCGCTTTGTCTTGTAAAAGCCGCTTGAGTCCTTCAGCCATGCCATCAACATCTTTCTCTTTCACCAGTATTCCGGTATGATTGTTGATAAGCCATTCGCTGACCCCGCCGACATCAAACGCCACAACCGGCTTCCGAAAGGCAAACGCCTCAATGCCGACCAGCCCGAACGGCTCCTGCCATCTGGATGGGAACGCCACCACATCGGCTTTCTCAAAATATTCGTCAGGATTGCTCTGCCATCCGGTAAAAACAACTTTATTGCTCAACCCCAATTCAGAGCTCATTTCCTTCAAATAGCTTTCATCATTGTTGCCTCCGACAATGTAAGCTTTGAAATCAATATCCAGCTTCGACAGGGCTGTAAGCAGCAGATCAACCCCCTTTCCCCGCACAAGCTGCCCGACATAGAGTATCACCGGCGGACCGTCTTTATGCTCCTGCCTGAAAACAGAATCTTTCAGTTGCTTGAACGGATACAATTTATAGATAGAATTGACATTAAAACCGTTCATCAACAGATTGTTTCGCATATACGCGGAAATAACCGCAAACGCGTTGCATTTTCTTGCCTCCCGCATCAACGCCATTCTGCGGAAAATATTAATAAACTTTAAACGGTTATTCCGGCGTTCCATCAGGCCGCTGCAGATCGAACAATAAATCGGATTGAACGGCAAATGACAATTAATTCGACAAACCGGGAAATATTTATGCCTGCGCAAACAGTAATAGTCATGATCATGAATAAAAACAATTGTCATAAACTTCCGCCGGATTTTTCTCAACAGTCCCGGATCTTCAACTTTGTGGATAAATGCGATGTCAAATTCAGATTCGTCAAGCGCCTCAACCTCTTCCGGAGAATAAACTTTGCGGAATGCTTCAAGAAAAACATCGGGGTCTTTGCCGTCCGCATGTTCAAACAATCCGGAAACTTCAAACCCGTGTTCAGACAGCAGTCTGGCGCTGTCATAGATATAGCGTTCAACGCCGCCGAAAAATCCGGCAGTTGCAGAAACATACAGGATTCTATTTTTTTGACTCATATTTTTCTATTACTTTCCGGTAAAAATTCAGTAATTTGCCGGTAATTTTCTTCCAACTGTAATTTTCCGTAGCCATTTTCAACGAATTGTCTTTCAGGGATTTTATTAAATCAGGATTCATTTTAAGTTTATAAAACGCATCCATAAAAGACTGAATGTTTGAAGTGTCAAAAAATAATCCGGTCACGCCGTCTTCCACCAGTCGTTGCAAGCCTCCGGTTCTGGACACAATTACCGGAACCCCGGCAGACCAGGCCTCCAGCACCACAATGCCGAATGGTTCAAACAGAGACGGCAGAACAAAAATATCCGCGGCTTTATATGCGGCAATCAATTCAGGAGACTCGGAACTCAATCCCGGAATGATGGTAAAGGCGGAATCAAGATTGTTTTTCGCAATCATCGTTTCAAGTTCCAGATAATAATTATCCGCCGTCACCGGCCAGATCAGAACACAATGGATTTTCTCGCCGGACAATTTCAGCTTGATTGCGGCTTCAACCAGCAGTTTCTGATTCTTCTTATAATCAATTCTGGAAACGCACAAAAGCATCATATCATCAGGAGCGATGCCGTATTTCTTCCTGAAATCAAGCGTCGCGGCCCCGGCAAATTTACTGTAGTTCACCCCGTTGGGAATATATTCCACCAGCTTATCCGGAAATTCGCGACGGGTCAATTCATATTCATTGTAGCCTATGCAGATAATTCCGTCAGCCATGGATAAAAAGTCTTTTTCAATAACAAAATGATCCAGCAGCCTGCCGTAATCAAAGGAATGCCTGACCGCCCTGCCGATTTCATCAATCTCTTTCTGGGGCATATCATAAGTTCCGCCGTGAAAGGAAACCACAAAAGGAATATTCCTTTTCCCGGCAGCTTTACACGCCTGCGAAGCCAGCCTGGATATTGTATGGCAATGAACGATATCGTATTTGTTATCCAGCAAATGCTTGTACAACTTAAACGATAGCGGATTACCGCCTTTCTTATCCAGACGCCGCTTATTATCGCAGGAAAGCGGGAAATACGGATAGAAATATGGGAAGCGCTTTATTGCAATGCCTTCAGCAGATTCCTTTTCTATGGGAGAACGCGCGCTGGTGCATAAAATTTCAGGCTCACTGCCAAGTCCGCGCAAACATTTTGAAATGTTCCAGATGACAGTTTCTGTTCCGCCCCATTCTTTAAAGGCGAACTTTCGGACAACGTTAGCTATTTTAAGCTTTAAAACATCCATATATAAAACTCTAAATTAAAATGATAGATTTTATATTATAGGGTGTCAAAACGATGTTTCAAGGTTTTTTAAGAAAATCACGCCTGCCCTTCCAGGCGGACAGGCGTTGAATAAACCGGTAAACCAGGCCATACGGGATATAGGCAATGTTGCCGCTACGGATCAGAAACCCGATGTCCCGGCATGCTTCAACTCCAAACGGCAACAGCATTCCAGTCAGCAGGTTCTTCCTTTCTCCGTAAATAAAACCATCGGCAAGACCTTCGTTGTAAAATCTTTTCCAAACTCCACGCAGCTTGTAATTATGAGAATGTTCGACCACCGCGTCCGGAGCGTATGCTATTTTCCGCCCGTCTTTCTTCATTCTCCATGACCATTCGATATCCTCAGAATACTTCAGGCAGTCATTAAACGGATACTGCCGGATATCACATTTCCGCACGGCGGAGGTGGCGAGCGAAAAGAAATGATCCCATGATGCGGAAACGGAGCCGTCGCCAAAAGCGCGCCGATAGTCTTTAACCACCAGCGGCGTGGCGTCCGGGCGCGGAATCTGATTACCGAATACCGCCGCGACTTCCGGATGCTCCAGCAGCGGTTTTATTAAATTGCCCAGCCAATCGGAGTTCATCGGAATACAATCGGAATTATTGAACACGATTATTTCGCCGGAACATAGTTTAACCGCATCATTAAGAACGCGCCCCGGCACATAATCCTCCCGTTTGATCTGATAGGATTTATCCGGATTGTAGCCCTTGATGATTTCATAAGTGCCGTCGGTGGAGCCTGAATCAATATTAATCAGTTCAAAATCTTTGAATTTCTGACCCAAAACAGCCTGCAAAGTCTTTTCAATGAAGCTCAAGTCATTTATTGACCGCATTACAATACTGACCATCGGCATGCTTCACCCCGGTTATCTGCGGATTTTGAACACTGTCTCGTTAAGGTCTTTATAACGATTACGGCTGATTTCAGACGCGATTGTACGGATGATGGTCATTCCGCGCCCGGAAGTTGCAAATTGCTCATCCTTGTTCCATATATCCTCTGAAGGCGGAACCGGCGAGGTATTGAAAGACCATTTCTTGCCCTTGTCCAGAATCTTAACAATAACGTCATTATCGGAAATTTTTATCTGGACAAGAATTCCCGGCCTGGACTGCTGGTTATTTTCCAGTCCATGCATAACCACATTATTGAGGAATTCACCGAGAATCAATTCCACTTTTACCGAAAGTTCAGTATTGCCGGTGTAGTCTGCAATATACTTTTCACAATCCGCGCACAATTTATTGACTTCCTGGACCATGGGATGGGTCATCCAGTACTTATGTCCGTGTTTTTCCTGCTCCTGCGCAATTTTTTTGACGGTGATTATCGTCATATCATCAGTGGCCACACTGTACCCCATCTGCGGCAGCGCCTCCCGGACGCGGTAAGGGATAACCGCCGCATCCTGGTCATGAACCAATGAATCGAGCAGTTGAATCATCTTCTCAAAACCAAGCATTTGATCATTTGAATTGGAAATTTCGAATGTTCCGTCGGTAGTCATGAAGAAAATACTGTCGTCGCTGAATTTATATTGGATAACATCTTCTTTATTGTACTCATAATATTTGTCCCACCCGACCGGGATTCCGCCTTTAACTCCCGGATTCAATAATTCGACGGCATCTTTTGCCGGATTATAAACCGCCAGATTAGGATGCCCGGCATTAAAAAACTCAAGTTCATTGGTCGTGAAATCGAAAATGCCGACCATGCAGGTCATGTATTTTTCCTGTCCCAGTTCAGTACAAAATACCCAGTTCAGGCGGTTAAGCACTTCATGAGTGGTGATTTCCCAATTCCCCATGCCGATTATCATTTTCAATACCGACTGAATGGCGCTCATATACAACGCGGCCTGAACGCCGTGGCCGGCGATATCTCCGATAAAGAAAAAGTATTTGCCGGACGCAAGACGTATCATGTCAAACATAT
Source organism: uncultured Lentisphaeria bacterium (assembly GCA_903831825.1). GTDB lineage: Bacteria > Verrucomicrobiota > Lentisphaeria > Victivallales > Victivallaceae > CAIPAT01. Next base: position 41,531 of record CAIKZE010000007.1, read on the forward strand.
CGCCGCTGATCTTTTGCGAAGGCTCATAGATGGACGAAACGATAACATCATCATTGAGAATGACCCAATCAGGAATAAGCAGCCGTTGAACTTCCGCGGCAAGCGCCAGGTCTTCCATGATTCCGGTATAGAGCTCCCTGGTCTGCTCTTCCGAACGTCTTTTGGCAACGGTATTGCGAATCATCTTGACAAGCTCATCGCGCACAAACGGTTTACGCATGTAGTAAGTCAGCTTGTCCTGTGAGATTTTTTCAATCAGCGAATTGTCGATGGTATCAACAATTGCGGTAAGGTAAATGATCGGCAGTTGCGGGCGGGATTCCCTGATGATTTTTCTCAACTCGAACCCGTCAATGCCCGGCATGATAACGTCCAGCAGCAATACGTCGTAATCATTGGCCTTGATCAGTTCAATTCCCTTATCCGCCGAAGTACAGGTTGCAACGCTGATGTCTTCGCTCTTGAGGGCCTCTTCAAGCAAAAGCAGATTGAACCGTTCGTCGTCAATAGCTAAAAGACTAATGTTCTCCATCAAGCAATCCCCTCTTCGCGGAACAAATTGAATTATTGAATAAAAGATTCGACAGCAGCGTCGAGATCATCAAAAATATCAAAAATCTTATATGCACGGGTAATTTCAAAAATCATTCGCGGCTTATCCTTGAGACAGGCAAGCTTGACATCGCCGCTGGCTTCTGAAACTACTTTCAAGCAGGACACGATCGTTCCCAAACCGGAACTGTCAATATAATCCATTTTTGACAAGTCTAAAACAAAGTTGTTCTGCTTAGCGGACAGTTCCTTGAACTTAGTTTTGAGCGCTAATGCACAACTGGCATCAAGTCGTCCCACAATCTGGATAACCGTGATACCATTCTTGTCATATGAATTAAGTTGCATACAGAGTTCCCTTTCACGAGTAACTTAACGTATCGAACATCAATAATATAGCAAAATTCTGAATCCGATACAACTGCATTAACCAAAAAACACTATGTTTGCACCGGAATGCAAACACTTGGAAACCTAAACCGATTAAAGTAACGATAGCGCATTTATTCACAAATGCAACTTGAATCAGCCTGAATTATTCCCCATTTTAAAAATTAAAAAGTTTCCCCCGCAATTCGGAAAATGTCAAAAATTCGCATTCATTCATCAAACCGGTTATTTTCCGACGGAAAGCATTGATTAAGTCCCTGTTCAGAATCCCGTTTTCAAAAAACTCCCAGTGATGAGCTACGATAACGGTTATCTGGTGAGCGGCTATGTATTCATCCAGAATTCTACTCATCTCATTGATATCCATGAACTTGGAAAACATGCAACCCGGATGCTCGGTAATCAGGAATTTTCCGTCGCAAATATAATTTCTGCCCGTTAATTTCATCTGCAAATATCTGCAATACAAACCAAAAGGAATCCGGCTGGAATCCACCCAGCCCAGCGAAAGCGTTTTAAATCTGCTCTTTATCAGAGTTAAAGCCGCCTTGCTGTATTTATCTTGAGGCGCTACAAATGTTTCCGGAGCCGCGCCGAAGGCTTTTTCGAAAATATTCACCCCTTTAACCAACTTGTCTTCGATTACATTCTTATCCTCCGACTCGAATTCATACTTTCCCGATTTTCCCGCATGTTCCAGGCCGTGCAGCAAAAACTCCTTTCGCTTGAGAGAATTAAGAAATTGCAGCAAGTCAGGATTCCCGGTAATTGGAAACTGCTTATCCTCGTCGGCAATACCCGCCGGCAAAAACGGTTCCGGGCTGCCTGCCCCGAAATAAAGGGATTCTGTTTTAGCCGCGCCGTTCACCGCCGGAATGATTGCAAAGTTGATCGGGATATTATTCTCGAAAATAAAGCCGTAAACTTCTTCCAGCATCTCCGGCCTGGTAAAGAAGTTGGCGTCATCATCTCGGATTAAAATATATTTCATATTCCCTCATATATGGCGGCAAGTTTTTCCGTTATTTTGGCCCAGGAATAATTCTGCACCTCCGCCAACCCGCGGCGGGCCAGTTTCATGGACAAATCCTTGTCATTCAGCAGCATCGCAATTTTCTGCTGCAAGTCCTGAGCGGAATCCACGTCAAAAAAGAGCCCGTTCTCTTTATCCTTGATAAAAGAAACGAGTCCTCCGACTTTTCCGCAAATCACCGGTTTCTGAGCCGCCCATGCTTCCAGGGCCACGATGCCGAACGTTTCGTATTTGCTTGGAAACACGAAAACTGACGCGGCGGCGTAGGCGTCAATCAGCATGTCCTCTTCAAATTTTAAATTGGGCAGCAGAATCACTGAATCCGGAATGTTCAAAGCCGCAATCTGATTTATCATTTTTTCATAATAGGCTTTATCGTATGCCACACCGATCAAAACCAGTACCGTCCGCGGATGGCTTTTAGTTATTTCGGCAAACGCGTCGAGCAGCAAAAGATGATTTTTTTGCGAATAAAATCCCCCCACATAAAGCAACACTTCCTTGTCGCCAAGGGCAAATTTATCTCTGAATCTGGCCGCATCGCCGGAAGCAAACCGTTTAACATCAACGCCGTTAGGCACATACACCACATTGCTTTGCGGATACTTCCGCGCCATCAGTTCCCGCTCATTTTCACACACGCAAATTATCGCGGCAGCATCCTGATTGATTCTGTTGCATCTTAGAATAATCTCAAAAATCTTGCCCCAGTTGAAACTGCCTTTCAGGGGAGCGACGATTTCCTTAAGTTGCTGCGCGGGCAGGTCCAGTGCTCCGCCGTGAATGCTCAATACATAGGGAATCTTCCGCAGCCTGGAAACCAGCCGGACAAATCCCCCCAGGAATCCGCCCGTGTGAAGATGTATAACCTTGATATTGCTCGTTAACAAAATCGCCAGCAAAAACTTCAGGGAGAACACGTTGCCCCCGCGCATATCTAAACGATGCTTATCCTCCCGGCTGAGGCCCAGTCGCGGATAAAAATAAGCAAACCGCCTTACCGGAACGCCTAGAATACTCTCGCGGCTGATACCGGAAAGCGCTTTTGAAGTAAATATCTCGACTTCATAGCCCAACTTATGCAATTCATGCGAAGTTTCAATAATCACCGTTTCAGTGCCGCCCCATTCCTGCCGCACAAACCGGCGGGGAACTTGTATGATTTTATTTTTCATCACCATAGAACATCTTTCCATACTGGCTGACATCGCGGAACTGTAATTTTACAGGATTATCTTATATTCAACACTATATATTAAAAGAACCGAAAATCAATGCTCGCATCCGGCAATCAAAAAATATTGTCCGATTAGATTTCAGGCTAACCACATTTTGGACAGCCCTGAGCATATTTTGGACAGCCTTGCGCAAAATCCTGGGCCTTATGGGGCCTATGGGTCTTATGGGGCCTATGGGACCCACACATTTTGGACAGTCGCCGAGCACATTTTGGACACCAGGCCGCTATACCTGTCCAAGACGGACTGGTCGGACTGGTCGGACTGGTCGGACAAGTCGGACGACTCGGGCATTTTGGACAGCTCCTGAGCATATTCTGGACACCCCCAACCTCATTTGGACACCATCTGAGCAAGTCACATAGGCCCCATAGTACCCATGTTTTTCTGCCACCGCGCCGGATGCCGCCGTCCGAGACGGACGGCGCTACAATGAAAACCCATTTTGGACAGCCACCGAGCACATTTTGGACACCAGGCC
>CAIKZE010000008.1 GCA_903831825.1 uncultured Lentisphaeria bacterium
TCGAGCCTACGGCTCTCAAATTGTGCGGGGGGATGGCGGACGGATTAAAATCCGTCCCTACAACATGATTCGAGCCTACGGCTCTCAATGGCGGCATCTCAAAAAGTGTCAACTATCTCTCAACCTTATTTGAAACATGCCAAAAATTTGGTTACATTATTCCCGCAATTGAAATTGCTTATCTGTCATCATTTAGAATAATAAATACTGTTGCCGTAAAAGGAGGAGCCATTGAAAATTCTATACGGGTTGCCAAGCGAAGGTATGGGGCATGCCACCCGCAGCAATGTAATAATCTCGCACCTGGCCAAAACCCATGATGTGAAGATAGCAACCAGCGACAGAGCATGCGCGTTCATGAAAGAGCGCTTTCCCGGCATGGTTTATGAAATAAAAGGCTTTCATCTTGCCTATAAGGATGGCGGCGTCTCAAAATACAGCACCGCGTCAATGCTGCTGAAAAACGGACCGAAAGACCTGATTGCCAATGTCCAGAAATATTGGCAGGTTCACAAAGAGTTCAAGCCGGATCTGGTGATCTCCGATTTTGACTCCTTCACCTTCTTTTTTGCCAAGCTTAATAAAATTCCCCTGATCAGCATTGACAATATCCAGGTGATGGACCGCTGCAAACTGGAGTTTCCGATCCCGGAAGCGGAAAAAAACAGCTATCAACTTTCCAGGAATATTATCAAGGCAAAAGTGCCCAATGCCGATTATTATTTAATCACCTCGTTTTTCAAAGTGCTGGCCGCGAAGAAAAACACCGCAGTCATCCCGCCGATTCTAAGAGATAAAATACTCGCCGCAAACAGCAGAACAGGAGAGCATATACTGGTTTATCAGACTTCTTCAAGCCAGAATAATATCATTCAACTGCTGAACCGGATCCCTCAAATAACTTTTCTCGTTTACGGCGTCAATAAAGACGAAATTCATAATAATGTCATTTTAAAGAAATTCAGCGAGGACGGGTTTATCGAAGACCTGACTTCGGCCAAAGGGGTAATTTCCAATGGCGGTTTCTCCCTGCTCAGCGAGGCGGTTTATTTGAAAAAACCGGTGTGCAGCATTCCGGTAAAAGGACAATTTGAGCAATATGTCAATGCGGCGTATATTGAAAAATGCGGATATGGAAGACATCTCAATGATTTTTCCCCTGATTTGATAAAATCATTCCTCTTTGATATTGATATTTTTCAGCACAATATCAATCAATATCAGCAGAACGGCAATGACGAAACGTTCCGGAAGCTTGATGAGACCATTGACCTGGTTACGATGTAAGACATGACTGAAACAAAACCCAAATCATGGTATGCCGGGCCTGCGCTTCTTCTGGCGTGGATAGTGCTTACGGCATTTTTCTTCTCGGAAGTGGAAATCCAAATCGAAGGCCCCGCGGGCTGGGCTTCCAATCTGCCGACATGGCGGATTGAGCATCACTGGCTGCTAGACATCTTCTGGGGCGGCAGGCCGCTGACCGGATATCACGCGTGGGCATTCAGCTTTATGTTTCTGGTATTTCACGGCGGAGTGTTTATCACCCAAAAGTGGTCATGGCGGCTGGAAACCAGAATAATCGCATCCATCATGCTCTTCTGGGTCATAGAGGACTTTCTGTGGTTTATATTAAACCCGGCCTTTGGAATCAGTAATTTTTCACCGGACAAGGTATCCTGGCATACGCACTGGTTCCTGGGCATCCCCGCCGATTACTGGAATTTCACCATTGTGTCAGCAATTTTAATGTGGTTGTCTTACGCAAAATTAGAGCATAAAATAAACCTTTTAAAGCAGCGCTGGCGCAAGGACCGTAAAGTCTGAATTTATAATCTGATATTAAACTGTTTATGTACGGCGCCGATATATTCCGCGTTGCTTTTATAAACCACCAGACAAGCGTCATCATTGCCGAAGAGCATATCCGTGTTTTTGCGCGGCATGAGCCTCATGGTGAAAAAAGTTCCCATCTTCCGTGTTTTTCCGTGTATTCCGTGGTTAAATCTGCTTTAAGATTTTTACCGCCCAAACCGTGAGTTTCAAAAAATGCATTTTTGGCGTTATTTGAACAGAACTACGCCGCTACTGTTGACAAAACTACTATATATGTAGGGACAATTGAAAATTGAAAATGAGAAAACAAAACTGCAGCAAGCTCAACGGCTGTCTAAAGTCTCGGAGTGTTGGAAAGAATTGAAAATTGAGAATTGAAAATTGAAAATGAGAAAACAAAACTGCAGCAAGCTAAACGGCTATCTAAAGTCTCGGAGTGTGAAGGAGCGAGAAAAGTGGAAAGCAAGAAAAGCAAGAAAAGTGGAAAACAAAAGAACAACAGCCTCAAAGCGGTCTCTAAACCCTCGAGATGCCGGAAAGAAAATTGTATGCCAGTTTTGCCAAAACTGGCAAAGAGAGGCGTTTTTGGCAAAAACGCCATACTGGAGATGTCTCTAAATCCTCGGAAATCGGACGGTTGTCCGGTTTCTTCTGCTAACCGCAGGGTGTCTCCCGCGACTGCGGGACGGGGAAATGGTGTCCAAAATCGGGCGGTTGCCCGGCCTGTTATGCTAGCAGCCTGTCGGACTTTTTTTTCAAAGGCCATATAGCATGAAAATTGTGTAGTGATATATTACGATCAAAAAGGATTTACGATGGGAGCGAAGTTTGTGAATGTGGACCGGGACACGCCGATGATGTTTCCACCAGA
>CAIKZE010000009.1 GCA_903831825.1 uncultured Lentisphaeria bacterium
CAAAAAAGCATGAATGAATGACAGATTGGCGGAAAAATACCGTTATGGCACGATAGAAAGTAAGAAAAAGAAGTTAAACAGCCGTCGGAATGCCGATAGGTCTTTCAAAATGGAAAATCTCAGGCCGACAGGCTGCTAGTGGTGCCGCAATCGGGGAAAATACTTTTATTATCATCAGTATAAGACAGCATGGCAAGTCCAAGCTGTTTCAGATTGCTGATACACGCTGCACTTTTTCCGGACTCCCTGGCTTTATTCAGCGCAGGCAACAACATTGAGACCAAAATAGTGATAATCGCGATCACCACGAGGAGCTCGATGAGTGTGAAAATCTTTGTAATGGATGTTTTTTTCATGACAACCTCCCGTTGTATTTTTTTACACTATTTCCTGAAATTATTGTAGGGGAAATTTTGATTTTTTCAATTTTAAACTCGTTCACTGTAATCAGACTAACGACAGTTTTTCCCAAGAGTGCAGCTTCGGGATTTAAACAAACAGGAAAGGGAATGAAACCTTCCCAAAGCGGATTTTTACCAAATCCAATAACAGAAACATCATCTTTGATTTTGATATTCAATTCCGCGCATAATCGATAAAAAGAACATAAAATCTCTGTCTCCGAGCAGATATAAGCAGTATGACGCCTAGCAACAAGTGCTTCTTTTAATAATTTCCCTTTATCATGATAATCAATAACATCTGTTTTTAAATTAAAGTTTATTCCAGCCGCTTCAGATGCGTCTATACTGCCTTTCAGTCGCTGCACTGGTAACATTTTATTACCTTCATCAGCATTCAGAAGCATTTCCGGCAATTCTCCGGCAAAACCGCCAATAAAAGCAATTTTTCGATGACCATGTTCTATTAGATACTCCATTTGCTTGAATCCTTGAAGATAATGGTCAAATGTCACTGATGCGCAGTGCTCTGTTTGACGCGCCCCCATGACAATGACTCTAGTTCCATTTGCTAACAATTGATCTAAAATATCATCAACTGCTTTGCTTAGCACCAATGGAAAAACTATAACAGCGTCAGGACGACGGTAGATATATGCCTCCATCTCTATTTGCTGTTCCTCAGGAGAATCGAATTGACTGACCAATACATGGAACCCTCGGACACGCAAATTTACCACCACCTCCTCAAGTATTATTGAGTTTATATAATTCGAAAGCTTATTAACCACAAAGGCAATCATTTTGGTTTTACCAGTAACCATACTGACTGCGGCGCTAGACGCATGCCATTTGTTATCTTTAGCATACTTCTTTATGGCTTCCCGCAATTCTTTTTTTACATAACCAGAGTCATTCAAGGCACGTGAAGCAGTTGACTGTGATATTCCAAAATGCGTTGCAATTGTTTTTATCGTTGTAATCATTTAATACTTATATCCACTATTTTGAGTATCTCTCTTCTTTTATGGAAACGTTTCCATAAGCTATTATAAATCGTGACAATAAAAATGTCAAGTCATTCAAACAATATTCAGCAAAAAAGAAGGGAAATGAATTTAAAAAGTTGACGAACCCCGGCAGCCATCGCGCCGCTAATCACTCGACGCATAATCACCGGCGCTATGCGCTTTCCTGTTTCTGCGATTATAACGGAATGCGGCTGATTAACAGCAGTATTCATTATATTTTTCAAGCATTTGCCGTAATCGCATAAAATGCTGTCGCCGATAACAAATAGTTTTTTTCATTTGCCTGCTCCCATAAGATGTTTTTTAGCATTTTTAAGAATTGATTCCAATTCTTTGCGGATATTGTCTGGATATTCAGCCTGTCGATAAGAATCGAGTTTGTCAAGAAATTCACCGTGACAGCGATCAAGGATGCTCTTTTCAGACTGCG
>CAIKZE010000010.1 GCA_903831825.1 uncultured Lentisphaeria bacterium
TCTGTCAAGAGATCAAACGGAATAATAGGGAGCCTGCGACCGGTTATGCCGGATTGAGCACTTTACTGAATGAAGAACCTGCGGTATCTCTATCAAACGCTATTTTCGGCCATGAACCCACAAATTCTGGTGAAGACCCATTTATTTAAAAGCCAATATAGAGTTATATGTATAAGCCGGTACAAACCTTAATGGGATGAACTTGGCTGGAAGTGAGGATAAGGGTATTCTGTCAGCATATTTTTCAGTCGCGCGGATCCGTGTTGGTGCTGAGAGAATGTGAAATAAGTAAAAAAATATATTATCCGAATTGAGGTGGCCACGTGAAATCGAAAGTAATTCTGTTGGTAGAGGACAATCCCAGTGACATTGAACTGACGATGCGGGCATTTGCTAAAGCTCATATCGCAAACGAGATTGTCGTTGCTGAGAACGGACGGGAAGCGCTGGATTACCTGTTCCGGGTCGGAAAGTATGCAGGCCGCGATATTAGCGCGGGGCCCATGCTTGTGCTGCTGGACATAAAAATGCCGGTAATGGACGGGCTGGAAGTTTTGAAATACATTCGCACCGATGAGCTTACGCGGCGGGTGCCGGTAGTAATCCTTACGTCTTCGCGGGAAGAAGAGGATCTGGCGAGAAGCTATGATTTAGGCGTCAACAGCTATATTTGCAAGCCGGTTGACTTTAACCAATTTGCGGAAGCCGTCAAAAACCTCGGTTTATACTGGCTGGTTCTTAATGAACCTCCGCCTCCGGTAAAGTGAGGCTTATATGACTACTGCTCTCCTGCGTGTTTTGCTGGTTGAAGACTGTGAAAGCGATGCCGGACTGATTATCCGGCAGCTCGAGCGGGCCGGTTACACCATAACGTCAAAACGGGTGGAGACCGCAGCTCAACTGAAGTCGGCGCTGGAAGCAGAGCAGTGGGATATTGTAATCGCCGACTACCAGTTGCCGCAGTTCAGCGCGTCTGAAGCCCTCAGGATTTTCAAGAAAGCCGGATTGGACATTCCGTTTGTCGTGGTTTCCGGAACCATTGGAGAAGAAAATGCCGTGGACTTGATGAAATCCGGAGTTCACGACTATCTCTTAAAGAACAATCTTGACCGGCTGCATATTGTAGTGCGCAGCGAACTGGCTGATGCTCAAATTCGCCGGGCGCGGAAGCAAACCGAAAAGTTATTGCAGGAAAGTGAAGAACATTACCGCGAGTTATATGAGAATTCCCCGCTGGGCTATCAATCGCTGGATGCGGACGGGCGTTTTATTACCGTTAATCAGGCCTGGCTGGATACGCTCGGTTATGCACGGGAAGAGGTGATCGGAAAATGGTTTGGCGATTTTCTGGCTCCTGAGTACGTGGCATCTTTTAAACAGCGGTTCTCTGCATTTAAGGCGGCGGGAAGAGTTCATAGCGAGTTTGACGTGATGCGCAAAGACGGACAGCGCAGGCATGTTGCTTATGATGGTAGAGTGGGTCATGACCTGCAAGGCAATTTCAAGCAAACGCATTGTATGTTGCAGGATATTACCGAACGCAAACAGGCGGAGGAGAACCTGAAACGCAGCGAAAGCCAGCTCCGCCGTCTGCTGGATTCAAGCCCCGCGGTAATCTATTCACGGAAGGCGGCGGGCGATTTCCCGATAACATTTGTCAGCGATAATATCAAAACGCTGACGGGATATGAACCGGATGAATTTGTCAGTCCTGGTTTTCCGGCGCAAAATATTCATCCTGATGATGTGTCTGTGATAGCTTCCGGACTTGCAGACGTTTTAAAATCGGATAAGAATGCTTACGATTACCGTTTCAGGCATAAAAACGGTTCCTGGCGCTGGATACATGATGAGTTGAAAGTTGTTCGCGACGAGAAAGGCAAGCCATTGGAATTGGTTGGTTACTGGCGTGACGTCACTGAGCGCAAATTGGCTTATGAGCGCCGGAAATTCTCTTATCAGGTGTTGGCGCTGCTGAATCAGGGCGGGAAGCGCGCGGATATTATTCAACAGTTCCTGATGCTGTTTAAACAGTTTTCAGGGATGGAGGCAGTTGGAATCCGGCTCAAAGACAGCGAGGACTATCCATATTATATCACTTCCGGCTTTTCCCCGGAATTTGTGGAAGCAGGGCGGTGCTTGTGCGCCCGTTCCCCTGACGGTCAAATATGCCGCGACGAAGCCGGAGTACCGGTACTTGAATGTTTGTGCGGGATGGTGCTTAGCGCCAATGCCAATGCCGAGCTGCCGTTTTTCTCCCCAGGCGGCAGTTTCTGGACTAACAGCACCACAGAGATGCTGGCCAATCCTCTTGGACTGGAGTGCCGCGGGCAATTCCGCAACCATTGCAACCAGGCAGGTTATGAATCGGTGGCGCTGATTCCGCTGCGGTCCGGCCCGGAGATGATCGGATTGCTGCAACTCAATGACAAGCGCCGGGACCAGTTGTCTCTCGATTTCATTCAGTTCATGGAAGAAGTCGGCATCAGTATCGGTATTGCGCTTGACCGTATTCAAGCCGAAGACGAGTTGCGGAAAGCGAAAGACGAAGCCGAGGCCGCAAACCGGGCGAAAAGCGAATTTCTGGCAACGATGTCCCATGAAATCAGGACTCCGTTGAACGGGATTCTAGGCTTTTCCAATATTTTGATTGAAGAACTCCCGCTGAGCGGACTTGACAATGCCGCTAAATTTCAGGACTATCTCCATGTAATCGATCAATGCGGCAAATCGCTGGAAGAAATAATTAATGACATACTGGAAATCTCAAGCATCGAAGCCGGATACTTTAATGAAGTGTCTGAAGAATTTTCTCCGGCGGAAAATATCAGCGAAAGCATTAAAGCTTTTCACTTTAAAGCTAAATCAAAAAATATCGAGTTGAGTTTTGTCCCGCAGAATTTACCGGATAGAGTAACCGGAGATCATCGGCGGCTGAAACAGATAATATTCAATTTGGCAGGCAATGCCGTCAAGTTCACTGAACACGGCAGCGTTGACGTAATCGCATCTTTTGCCGCCGGGAATCTATTGGTGACGATTAGAGACACCGGGATCGGGATTCCGGCGGCAAAGCTGGGGAAAATCACTCAGCCGTTCTATCAGGCAGACCAGTCATCCGTCAGGAAATACGGCGGAGCCGGACTGGGCCTGGCAATTGTTTCCAGATTACTGGAAAAACTTGGCGGCACATTTAAAATTGACAGCGAATTGAATAAAGGAACAACAGTTGCAATAACCTTTCCTGTCAGGCCTGCGGCAAGTCCCGTCTCCGGGCCGGCGGAACCGGCCCGGCCGGTGATCAGCCGGGTGGAACCCTTGAAAGGACTGAAGATACTTGTCATTGAAGATGAGCCGTTCAATAGCAAATATCTGGAAACCGTGCTAGCTGATTCAGGAGCGGAATACAAATTTGCCGAATCTTTTGCCGAAATGCGGAAAATATGCGCCGCGTGGATGATTCCGGACGTGGTGCTTGTTGATATTTCGCTGCCCGACGCTGACGGCTTCGAATGTCTCAAGTGGCTTCAGAAAAAATATTCCGGACAAAAAGTGAAATACATTGTCCAGACAGGCCATGTGCTCTCTGACAAAACAGTCCGCTATAAAGAGGCAGGCTTCAATGATTTCATCGGCAAGCCATATATGAAAAAAGAACTCATCGGAATCATTATTAAAAACATTCAAAACCAAGAATGAAAATTACTTAATATTGAACTGCTTGCAACTATTTTTCCCGCTTATGCAAAATGCGTCATGCAAGATGCATGAACAGTTTTCCGTATCGCGTAAAAAATCATTTTTATTCAGTTCTAACATTGATATTTCGAGTGGAATATGATATATTAAAGATGTTTAATTTTAAGTTGTGATTTATCGCATATGGTGTCCGGAGAAAGGGATGCTCTCCATCCCTCAATCGTCACAAATTGCAAGTTTCAATCAGACTGTTTTCCGGAGTTTACGTTTATATATGAATTTACAGATGTTGCTGTTTAAAGCATTTGCAATAATGGATGTGGTGCTAAGGCATCGGTATTGGCCGTTTTCCCAATTTATGTTTATTGCCAGTTCGATCCCCCTCTTTCTATTCCTGTCCGGATATTTTTACAAGAGTTCCGATGAGCAGGATCCGTTCCGTTTCATCGTGAAAAAGTTCAAGCGCCTGGTGTTATTATACTTTGCCTATAATGTTGTCTATGCATTGATAACGTATTTTATTTATGTCTATTCCGGGACTCTGCTCGGACAGTTGCCTAACTGGGAAAACTTCTTTATTCAGCCGTTTATCGACGGGCAGCAGTATTCGCTGTCCGCGCCGATGTGGTTTATCCCGTTTTTCTTTACGGCCCAGATATTTTATATGTTAACTTCGAAACTTATCCGGAAATTCACGGCTGGCGAGTATGCGCATCTGCTTATTTTCGCGGTGATCGGCTTGAGCAGCGTTTATCTTCGGTATATTACTCCGGAACCGGATAAAATTCCCTGGGGCTGTCTTGGGTTAAGAATTCTCTTCGGTATGTTTTTTATCTCGTTGGGGCATTGTTTCGCGCAAAAAATCGAGAAACACGATATTTATCAGCTAAAGTTGCTGATACTGTTGATTGGCGTCAGGGGCGTGCTTTTCCTCAACTTCAAAACGCCATGCTATACATTTGCCAATGCGGAGTTCGAAAATATATGCAGCTTGTTTTACAGTATCATTGACATCTATTTTCTGCTGTATCTGGCAAAGTATCTGGGCGGATTCATCAAGCCGGGCAATTTCATGTATAAAATCGGCAACAACACTTTCCACGTAATGGCCAATCACATGCTGGTCTTTTATGTGTTTGACAGTATACTGATAGCTTTGACCGGAAAGGATCCTGCTGTAGCCTCAACGACGGTATGGAAATATACGTGGGTGGCTTATCTTCTTATGGGCATCATTATTCCAACTTATATGGGAATGTTTTTCAAATATCTGAGAAAGAAATTTGAAAAAACTCTCTCAGAACAATTCCCAGGTTTCTTGATCGCCTGCGACAGACTCGCGGAATATAAGCTGTTTTAACCAATTTTTTTCATCTCCAGCTTATAAATTTTTGCGATGGCGGGTTATCGGTTGAACAGAGAATCAAGCTGAAAAGAGGATAATTCAAAAAAACATTGATTTTCCGATGTAAGTGTTTGAATTTTCGGCATGTAAATGGTATTTTAGCAGTTCGTTTGATTTTTCGATAGTCGGGAAGTCATTTACGGGTAAAACAATTAACAATAACCAAGCGAAAAACTAACAACATGTCAACCGAACCAACCAACAACCAGGCCATCGAAAGTCGAGTCTATGTAGATCTCGAAAACATGCCTTCCATGGATGAACTCCTGAAGGTAGAAACCAAGAGTGATTTTGCAGAAGGTACTATTATCGAAGGCAAAATCGTCGAAAAACGCAATGACGGCGTATTAATCGATATCGGCTACAAAGCCGAAGGATTTGTGCCGGCGACCGAATTTTACCACTTTGAAGATGTTAAAGTCGGTGATAAGGTCGATGTTTTCCTGGACGAAATCGAAAACGAAAACAGCATGCCCGGCATCAGTCTTTCTAAAGCTCATGCCATCAAGGCCTGGAACAGAATTACCAATGAATGCGGCGAAGGCTGCATAATCAAGGGGCTGATGAAACACCGCGTCAAAGGCGGCATCATCGTTGATATCGAAGGCGTCGAGGCGTTTCTGCCCGGTTCCCAGATTGATATCGGCCCGGTTCGGAATATGGACGAATTCATCGGCAAAGAATATGACTTCAAGATACTCAAGATCAATCATGACCGTCATAACATTGTCGTATCCCGCAGAGAACTGCTTGAAGAGTCTCGCCGCGACAAGCGCAGCACTCTCCTTAAAGATATGGCTATCGGGCAGGTCCGCAAAGGCCTGGTCAAGAACATTACCGATTTCGGCGCGTTCATTGACCTGGGCGGCGTAGACGGACTGCTTCATATAACCGATATGTCATGGGGACGCATCTCTCATCCGTCCGAAATGCTTGAAGTAGGACAGGAAGTCGAAGTGATGATCCTGGATATAGATTATGAAAAAGAACGCGTTTCCCTGGGCTTTAAACAGAAAAGCCAGAATCCTTGGGAAAATGTCGAAAGCAAATATCCCGTCGCCTCCAAAGTCAAAGGCCGTGTGGTTAATATCATGCCCTACGGAGCATTTGTCGAACTTGAAGACGGCGTAGAAGGCCTGATTCACGTTTCCGAAATGTCCTGGACCAAGCGTGTCACCAAGGCCGGCGAAGTTGTAAGTGTTGGCGAAGAGGTCGAAGCGATCGTTCTTGACATTGACCGCGAAAACAAGAAGATTTCTCTCGGCCTGCGTCAGAAAGAACGCAATCCGTGGGAACTTCTCGCTGAAAAGTATCCGGTCGGCAGCAGAATCAAGGGCAAAGTCAGAAACATGACCAGCTACGGCGCGTTTGTTGAAATCGAAAACGACATTGACGGCATGATTCATGTATCCGATATGTCCTGGACCCGTAAGATCAACAATCCGAACGAAATCCTGAAGCCGGGCGAAGAAGTCGAAGCGGTCATCCTGGATATCAATCCCGACCAGCAGCGTATTTCTCTCGGCCTGAAACAGTGCGAAGAAGATCCGTGGGCCATGATCGACAAATTGTACAAGGTCGGCGATCTCGTCAAGGGCAAAGTCACAAAGATTACTGCTTTCGGCGCGTTCATCGAGCTCTCCAACAAGATTGACGGACTGATCCACATTTCCCAGATCAGCAAAGATCATGTTGAAAAGGTCAAAGATGTTCTTGCACTTGGCGACGAAATCGAAGCCAGAGTTATTAAAGTTGACAACGAAGAACGCAGAATCGGTCTGAGCATCAAGGCCGCGCAGCAGGACTTCTCCGAAGCAGAACTGAAAGCTGCTGAAGAAGAATACAACGCCGCGCTGAAGCCGGGCGAAGAA
>CAIKZE010000011.1 GCA_903831825.1 uncultured Lentisphaeria bacterium
AGGGGTTGTTACTAAATAACTAAGTCATTTTAGCATCGATTTTAGGACTTATTTTATAGTTCCACTCGCCATGAAATTCGTCTTGTTTTAAATTTAAATCTTTCATCTCTTCCTCTGTGACTTTAATGCCAGTTTTATAATTTCCATTATTTAAATCACAAAGAACTTCTAATCCTTTTGATGTCTTGGTTGAGCCTATTAAATTTACAATTACTTCATAACTCAGCAATGGTTTTCCTCGCCAGTTTTGTGCGATTTGCGAGAATAAGCGATGTTCAATTTTATTCCATTTGCTAGTGGCTGGAGGGAAATGGCAGACTTCTATCACCAAATTGAGTTCATTTGATAAATTTTGCAACTCTCTTTTCCACAGCCGACTGCGTGAGCTATTGCTTCCTCCGCCATCTGCTGTAATGAGAAGCCTTTTGGCTTCCCTGTAGCATGGTTTTCCCATTTTATTCCACCATCTTTTTATGGTTTCTGTTGCAAATTCAGCAGTATCGTGGTCAATGCCAATACTTACCCACCCTTTGTTGTGTGTCATATCGTAGATGCCGTAAGGAATTGCCTTGCCATCCGCGTCATTAGGAAAATCATATACTTTTACTTTTTCCGGTTCCTTCTTCCTGCGAAATTCCCTGCCGGCATTTTTAAAGTTTCCAACAAGTTCTTTTTTCTTTGCATCTACAGATATAACTGGTTGATTTTGCGCCTGATATTTTATTACTTTTTGATGTATATGCTCAAATTGGGCATTACGATCTGGATGACTTTTGCCTTCATCCGTTTTTCTGTTGGCTTGCAAACTGAAGCCTTCCTCGTTTAATATCTCGCCAACTAACCTATAACTAACATCAAACCCTCTTAATTTTAATTCATCCGATAATTTTCTCAAACTTTTGCTAGTCCATAGCAGCGGGGAATCTGGTTCCCCGCGAACTGCCGGCTCCATTAATTTGCCAAGTTCAGATTTTAGTTCCGGCATTCTGTTTATAGCTTTTTTGCGTCCGCCACCAGCCTTTCTAATTCTACTTTTATCAATACTCCCTGGATTTTTTAGCTCTCTTAATCCAGTTGAAATGGTTGCCCTTGCAACGCCGGTTGCATTAGAAACAATGGCTATGCCTCCATGTCCAAGCACCTTTGATTCGGTTGCACAATAAAGCCGTTTGGCTTTCTCATCCAAAAAAGGAGATAAAAGCTCATTTCGCATTGCAATTAACATTATATTTTTCATGATATCATATAATATATACCAGAAAGATCAAATAAACAAGTTATTTCGTAACAATTCCATAGTCTGGTCTAATCCGGGATTAGGTTTAATTTCACCCGTTGCCAAATTTAAAAAGAAAGTGTCCGGTTCAATCTCAAACGGGTCCAAAACATCATCGAATTTATTCTTTTTTCGGTTTGCGCTTAAACAGGCTAAACGATAATTGTTCCATTCATATGCCAAACCGGCATTTTGAGATTTTGCGACAAAGTGGTCAGTTGTGCTCGCGCCGCTGGCAATTTCAAAATATAAGCAAAGATATGCGCAAACTCTATTATACGACTCCCATAGCTCCTCTGAAACGTTGGTCCAATAGGTCGGCAGCTTAGAAGCCTTCGGCGGCGCCGCATAAACATTAATGCCATGTTTCTGTAGATATGCTAATCCGGGTTTTCGGACTTTAAGGTCAAAATCGGCAGGTTCGGGAGCCTGGTTTACTGGAATCATTTCAAGTACCCTTTCTTTTCACAAATGAAACGCCAGCGAAACAGGAAGTCATCTTTTGGACTTAACTTTTGGCAAAGCGTGTCATACTTTTCTTTTATCTTCTTAACGTCCGGATTGGGAACATCAAGCAGAGTTGCAGCCTCTTCAATAAGTTTTTCAGACTCCATCGAACGGGTGCTTTTTAAGTCGAAAGCTTTGCTGGTCAGCCAATTTTCCGCATCGCCTTTTAGCTCGAAATCGCGTTTAAACATTTCCACGGCGTGCTCTTCATTAATGTCCAAATCGAACCATGCATCTTTTTCAGGTTCAAATAGCGGTTCTATGGACGCCATGATTAACGGCGAATGCGTGGCCGCAATGATTTGTACATCAACAGGCGACCTCCGCGCTACTTTAGATGTTTTACTGATCTGATATGGCTCGTTACTCATAATATCAATCAAGGAGGAAATGATTTGACGCTGCCATTTCGGGTGAAGGTGCGCTTCAACCTCGTCGATCAAAAACGTAATGCGTGACGTGGTATCTTGCGCAAGTAATTTACTTGCTTTCGCATGTTCGCTTAAACTCCAAACTAAAGCATAAGAGAGCGCTAAAATACGCCGGATCCCGGATGATGCGAACAATACCGGAATGTCTTCCCCGTACGGCATCTTTATCGTGGGAATATCTCTGGCGTCATCAATAGATATTCTTGTAAGCTCTCCAGGACTGATAGGCGTTTCGCCGGGTGGAGAAATATGCGATAACGTGTTGCACAAAGTTTGATATTCTTTCCCTTTTTCCTTCTGCCAGCCAGCCCAGTCCGCAATAAGTCCATTGCAAAGTCGGGTTCCTTTATCATCTTCAAGCCCATTCCATATTTCCGGAGGAGAAAAAACATAGGCCGGCTGGCGCTCCTGAATATCCACGTTGTCACGTTTTTCCCAGTAATTTTTTGCCGGATCCCAAACGGAAAAACTGCCGTCGGCGTGAGCATAAATTACCAGCCCCGGATTATATGGGCGACCAGCTTTCCCAATCCAACTCCACTTTTTCCGATCAAAAGAACAAGAATAATCTTCTATTTTTTTGTTGTTATCCGTAATCAGGTCAAATGATATTGTACCCCTTTCGCCTGATAACGGTTGCGCCATATATCCTGAATTCAACTTTTTATTGACTTCCGCCGGCCAACGTCTGGACAGGGCATACCAGATAATGTCCAATAAAAAAGATTTGCCTAAACCGTTATCTCCGGTAATAATATTCAGCCGCTCCCCAAAAGTAATGTCTATATTTTTTGCGGGACCGACATTTTTCAGTTTTAAACTTTTAATCATAATATCAATCCTTTTTATATGTTCGCCAAACCAAGCCGCTTCTAGGACTGAAAAGCCCTCCCATGTTGCCTGCGAGAGAAAGATCTTGACAAGGAAAACTTCCCCAAGACAGGGAGGCTTCGGGAACATCTTCGCCGCGAATGTTCTCTATGGTATCCAACTTGAAATAGTCGCTACGGTGATTGGCACAATAAACTTTAGCTTTCTTTTCAGAATTGTCATTGGCCCAAATCGTCTCAAAAAAACTGTTCAGCCCTTCGGAAACCAAACCACTGCCTGCGAAAAAATCAAGACAGGTCAGTTTTTTATTGTTTGTCGCCATAATCATTGAGACGGTTCCCGGGAAATTAAAGTTAAAAATAACACATTTGGAATTTACAGCAATATATGAAAAAACTCAAGAGAACAAGAAAAAAAACGGAGAATATGTCGCAAGGATAATCCATGATGGCAAACTCCAATTATTCGCCAGACATTCTATTTCATAGAAATTGCGTTCGTCCGGGTTTTCAATCCGCATCAGTTTAAGGTAGTGCGACCAACTCAAAGCAAATTTATGAGATATCGCATTATAAATTGAGCTAATACCGGTATCTGGATTTTCCGATTTCCGCAACAGTGTTGACGATTTCTCATTGATGTTTTCTGAATTCGTCAACAGTGTTGACGAATTCGGCGGTGAATAGACCTGATAAAAATATCTCATTCGATCCAAGTTTTCAACAGAGAACTCTTTGCCAAATTCAGCAGAAGTCGTCTGTTGAATTGAATATGTCAAATAAAAAGCCCGTATTTTGCGTAAATTAACGATAGAAATCTTTTTTTGTCGGTACTGAGCGCCAACCGGTGAAAAAGCATACTTTGCATTTGACGTTTCAGTTCACGCACGCTCCAGCCTTCTTTTTCAGACTGTTTGGTATAAAAGCCAATTTCAAGCTCAGAATCCGCCTTCAATATTTCAAAATAATGACTCCACGTCAATTTGTGAGACAGTGTCTCACGTTTTTGAAATATGAGATACAATTTTCTCATATATGACAGATTGGAGCGACTAAACCCTTTCCCATAAGCAAGAGTTAAATCCTTAGACAATCTATCAAACAGTTGGCTTCCGTATGCTGCTTTTTCGTTTCCATGTTGTTCAAATTCCACGATATACTTGCCGATTTTCCAGTAAGTTTGTACCAAAATAGTATTAACTTCACGGGCGGCTTGGGTTCTTCCCAACGCAAGTAAATTGCCAATTTGGTCAATTAGTTGCTTATATTGGCTGGTTTGCAGCTCCGTTTTCAGTTTCCCATTCATGTCAACTTCCCCTCATTGGACCCAATGTTTTTCGCTTCTGCAATCATATTCATATTTATATCCATACCGGCGTTTACTATAAGATTGGATCATTTCATTTGCAACTTTATTGCGCTCTCAGGCCTGCTACTTTTCAAACTACTTTTCAAAAATGCATTTTGCCTCTACTTTACTGCGCCTTGACATTAAACGGTTTCCGCTTTATCTTATGCCTTATGTTTTGAGGAGTATAGGAACTGGAAAATCATCACGGCATAGCCAATAAACCGGAGGCATATCTATGTTTAAAGAAGAAAGAGACGAGACTTTATTTGACTGGAGCATGCTGGGAGATATCACCACGGGGCGGCCCAATATGGGCGGAGCAATGGATGTTGCGGTATATCGTTTGATGCAGTTCACCTTGCGGGATGTGTTGATCAAGGAATACGGCGTTGCCGAAACCGACCGGATTTTTTTTGAGGCGGGCAAAAAGTCGGGGCAGGAATTTTACCGCAATGTCATTAAAGAGTGCGAGAATTTCAACGACCTGGCCGCCAAGTTACAAAACCTCCTTCGGGATTTAAAAATCGGGATTGTCCGTTTTGAGAGCGCCGATCTGGATAAAAGTGAATTTGTCATCACGATGGCGGAAGATGTGAATTGCTCCGGCTTGAAGATTTCCGACGAAACGGTCTGCGTCTACGATGAAGGCTTTCTCAGCGGCGTTCTGCGGGAATTTACCGGCAAAGAGTTCAAGGTCAAAGAGATTGACTGCTGGTGTTCCGGTGACCGGGTCTGCCGTTTCGAGGCGAAAGCGCTTAATTGAAGATAGCCGCAATGCCGGAAGCCGATAAAAAATAACATAATCATCCGGGCAGTTACGGTAGCGGACTGCGCCTTGACATTAAACGGTTTTCACCTTATCTTATGCCTTATGTTTTGAAGGAGTATAAGGACTTGGGAACCATCAAATAAAACCGGAGGCATATCTATGTTTAAAGAAGAAAGGGACGAGACTTTATTTGACTGGAGCATGCTGGGAGATATCAATGCCGGGCGGCCCAATATGGGTGGAACAATGGATGTTGCGGTATATCGTTTGATGCAGTTTACCTTGCGGGACGTGTTGATCAAGGAATACGGCGTAGCCGACGCCGACCGGATTTTTTTAACAGCAGGCAAAAAAGCGGGACAGGAATTTTATCGCAATGTCATTAAAAAATGCGAAGATTTCAACGACCTGGCCGCCAAGCTGCAAAATACCCTCCGGGATTTAAAAATCGGGATTGTCCGTTTTGAACGTGCCGATCTGGACAAAAATGAATTTGTCATTACGGTGGCGGAAGATCTGGATTGCTCCGGCTTGAAGATTTCCGACGAAACAATCTGCGTCTATGATGAAGGCTTTCTCAGCGGCGTTCTGCAGGAATTTACCGGCAAAGAGTTTGAGGTCAAAGAGGTTGACTGCTGGTGTTCCGGGGACCGGGTCTGCCGTTTCGAGGCAAAAGCAATTAACTGAAGAGAGCCGCCATGCTGGAAGTCGATGAAAAACATCTGGATAAACTGACTGAAGCATTCTACCTGATCCTCAAGGGGCAGAAGGTTAAGCCGGTTATTCTTCCTGACGACCATCCGGATAACGAACTGAAACAGTTGGTCGGGTATGTCAACCGGTTTGTCGGGAGTTATAACGATTTTACCGGCGCAATGACTTCGCTTGCCGGCGGCAAACTCGATTTCGAACTGCCCAAAAGCGGCATGACGGTACTGCAACTGCTCAAAAGCGTGCAATCCAGCCTCCGGCATCTCACCTGGAAGACACAGCGGATTGCGTCCGGCGATTTTGAACAGCAGGTGGATTTTATGGGGGATTTTTCCACGGCATTCAACAGCATGACCGCTCAGTTGAAAGATGCGTTTCAGAAAATCGAACAGCAGAACGAGCAGTTGCAACAGGCGTATGAGGTTATCACGCAGGAAAAGGAGAAATCGGACCGCCTGCTTTTGAATATCCTGCCTGTCCGTATCGCCCATGATTTGAAGACTACCGGGCGGACCGTCCCGGAAACTTTTGAAAATGTCACGGTGTTTTTTTCAGACATTGTCGGATTCACCAATTTGTCCTCCGGGCTTGAGCCCAAAACCCTGATCGACGAACTGAATGAAATCTTTACCGCGTTTGACCTGATTATCGAAAACAACCACTGTGAACGGATCAAAACCATCGGCGACGCCTATCTGGCGGTCAGCGGCATGAACGGCGGTCATGCCGCCCATGCCGAAAATATTGTCGATTCGGCCATTCAGATCATCCGGTATCTGGAAAAGCGAAATTCGACGACGACACTTCAGTGGAAAATCCGGATAGGCATTCATTCCGGCAGAGTGGTCGGCGGGGTAGTCGGGATCAAGAAATACATCTACGATGTTTTCGGCGACACGATTAACACGGCATGCCGCATGGAACAGAATTCCGAGCCGATGAAAATCAATCTTTCCGAAGTCACTTACGGTCTGGTCAAGGATAATTATGAATTATCCGAGCGCGGCGAGTTGGAAGTAAAAGGCAAGGGAATGATGAAGATGTATTTCGTGACGGATCGCCGGCGCAAACTTTAGGAGTCGTGTGGTAGGCGTCCGACTTGTCCGACCAGTCCGACCAGTCCGACCAGTCCGACCAGTCCAAAATGCGCGGGAGACAACTATCCGGCATAATTGCGCTTGCCGAAAATGGCGGTGCCGATTCTTACGAAAGTCGCGCCTTCGGCGACGGCGGCTGGAAAATCTCCGCTCATGCCCATCGACAATTCCGGCAGGCGGATATTCAAGCGTTTTTCTATTTTATCACGCAGTTGACGCAATGCACCGAAAATACGGCGCAGTTCGGCTTCGTCGGCTTCATAAGGAGCCATGGTCATCAAGCCTGCCAGTTCCAGATTGACGGCGTTTGCCGCGGCTTCCGCCATTGTCAGGATGTCGTTTTCGGCAGACGCCCCGAACTTGGTGGTTTCGCCTGAAATATTTACTTCCAGCAGGATTTTCTGTTTCTTACCGGCTTCGCCGGCCAGCCGGTCGAGCCGCTGGATCAGTTTAACCGAATCGACGGAATGAATATAAGTTGCGTATTGGACGGCCTTTACCGCTTTATTACCCTGGAGGTGGCCCAGCAGATGCCATTCAATATCCGGCGGGAGATTGCCGGCTTTCTGTTCCAGTTCCTGGACTTTGTTTTCGCCGAAGCGGCGCTGTCCGTGAGCATAAGCAGTGAGAATGTCTTCACGGGAAAAAGTCTTGCTGACCGCGATCAGTTTCACTTCATCCGGAAGGCGGCCGCAGTTCACGGCGGCCGCGGCGACAGCATCCCTGATTTCGGTCAGTTGTTCCTGAATATATTGGCCCATGCCCCGGTCTCCATGTAAATCCGGACTATTTGTTATCCGCGGGTTGACCGGGAATTTTTTTGCGCAGTTCGGGCGGCGCCATGGAGATTTTGGAACCGGCGGGAACGCTCTCAGTCATCCATACGTTGCCGCCGATGATGCTGCCTTTGCCGATTACAATATTGCCCAGGACGGTGGCTCCGGCGTAGATGGTGACGTCATCCTCAATTGTCGGGTGCCGTTTCGCCCCTTTGATAATCATGCCGCAGGCGTCTTTCGGAAAGCTCAAAGCGCCCAGGGTAACGCCCTGGTAAATTTTAACGTTGTTGCCGATAACGGCGGTTTCGCCAACCACTACCCCGGTGCCGTGATCTATGAAAAGGCCCTTTTCCAGATGGGCTCCGGGATGGATGTCAATGCCGGTAATGCTGTGCGCGTATTCGGTCATCATCCGGGGAATCAGCGGAACTTTATGATGGTACAGGACATGGGAAAAACGCTGGATGGTGATGGCTTTAATTCCGGGATAGCTGACCACGATTTCGTCAATGGTGGCTGCGGCCGGGTCGCCGCTGAAAGCCGCCGCGATGTCCAGTTTCATGGTCTCGCGGATTTCCGGGATCGCATTGAGCAGGGCTTTCACTGCGGTTTCGGTCTTTTCCGGAACGTCACAGTCGTCGCAATGGTTTTTGCCGCATTCATAGCTGAAAGAGCGTTCGATCTGATCGTGCAGTTCCGTATAAACTTCCGTCAGGATGTTGCCGATATTGAACGAGATGGTTTTCAAACTGTAGTTCTGCACCCCGCTGAACCCCGGGAAAACGATCTCCATCAGCCGGTTGATGATATCGTGAATTTCCTGCTGGCGCGGCAGGTTGAACCCTTCGACGTGATTGATGCCTTTGGCGTCTTCGTAAGTGTCGCAGATTTTTCCGACCAGGTCGCGCAGATAATCGCTGGACAATACGGATAATTTATGGCTGCAATATCTGTCTTTCATGTTGTTTCTCCAAGGTTGCTGCTGAGTTGCGCTACTCTATATTTTGAACTTGTTCTCTGATTTTTTCCAATTCGGTTTTAAAATTTACGACCAGCGGGGAGACTTTGCAGCCCGCGGCCTTATTGCCGAGGGTGGTGATTTCCCGTCCCATTTCCTGCATCAGGAAATCAAGGCTCCGTCCGGTCGGAATTGTGTCTTCGTTGAGGAAGCCTTCAACCTGCTGGAAATGGCTCCGCAGGCGGGTAATTTCTTCGGTAACATCCGATTTGTCAGCGTAAATAATAATTTCCCGCAATATCCGCTCGTCGTCGCTGGGAACCGGGAGCTGTGCATTTTTCAGCTTTTCCAGAATCTTCGTTTTCTGGATTTCCGGTATATCCGCGGCTTCCTGTTCGACGATGTCAATAATGCCCTTAAGGTAATTCAGACGTTGCGCAAGATCTTCTTTCATGGCGGTTCCTTCACTTTGACGCATTTTCTGGAATGCCGCCAGGGCCTTTCCCACGGCTTCAATGAAAGAATGCTCAATTTCAGGAAGATCGAAGTTCTGAAGCGACTGTTCGATCACGCCGGGAACCGCAAGCAGGTCGCGGAGCTGGATGTCGCCGCTTAGTTTGAGTGCGGACTGCATTTCCCGGCATTTTGCCGTCAGCGACTCCAGCAGCGTGCTGTTGAGCTTGACCGACCTGGCGGCAAAACTGTCTTCGACAGTCATGTCCACGCGGGCGGAAATAGCGCCGCGGCTGATTTTATCAGAAACAAGTTTTCTGAGCAGCGGCTCGTAGCAAGCCAGCTCCCGCGGCAATACCGCCCTGATTTCAAGCTGTTTGCGATTGACGGCGGAAATTTCCACGACGAAACTGATGCCGCTTTGGGAATTGGATGCGCAACCTTTGCCGAATCCAGTCATACTGTTCATATTTCAAGCCTCCTCAAGCCTGTAACAATAGGGCCTTTCCGGTCCTACTGCACCGTGTTTTGATTCAAGTCGCCGTCTTCCATTTCCTGCCCGAAAATCGGGGTCCATCCGGCAAAATTCGCATTGCCTACGCCGCAAACCACAATTTTCTTGCCCTTGGTGAATGATTCCCAGGCGAATGAAGTTTGCAGCGGCAAAGCTTTAAGCCGGGTAACTTCTTCCGGCTTGAGAGTTCCCATGGGGTCAAAATCCAGCGGGAATTTGGTGTTCACAACCTGCGGAACGCCGAAACGGACCCGGTTGCGCTGTTCCGTGGACAGGTAAAGCATATTGTTCATGGCATATTTTGCCGCAGTCTCAAACGCGGCAATCCGGTTGTATTCCTTTGTCTGGTACGTTTTGCGGATCAGGCGGTACGGGCTCCAGTTAAACAGCCGGTTGTCGCTGGTCCCGAATACAACAAGGGCATCTTTTTCGCCCGGCACAACCCAGGCGATGCAAACCTGAGAAGTTTCTCCGCAGAGGACGGATTTTTTTGCGTTGGCATAATCGCCCAGAATATTTTCCGCCATTATCACCGGTTTATTGTAACGGATGTATTCCTGTTGAATAACATCCAGGTCTTTGGCGTTTTTCAGCACATACTTCCTGGCGCTGATTACCGCCTGCTCCCGGTAATAATCGTCTGATTTGCAAGACACCAGAAATATTGAAATGCCGGCAAAAAGCAGTACTGCCGCCATTGATACTGTTTTTTTCATTACTTGCTCTTTATAGTTTATGGTTTAAATCAGGCTAAATATAATCTTTATATGTATATAATGCCAGCAGGCAACCGTCAAAGCGGTATGGAATTTTACATCGAAGGGACTTCTTTATAAAAAAAGCAAGCGGACAGATGTGAATCGTCGCCTGCCGGTTCAAGCGGCGGCGTTTTTTGCCGGCAGATGTCTCTGGCCAGAGGACAGCGCGGATGGAACGCGCATCCCGGCGGCGGCGCGAGCGGTGATGGAACATCGCCCGGAAGAACAATTCGCTTCCTGCCGGTTTCACGGTCAACTACCGGCACCGCGGAAAGTAATGCTTTAGTATACGGGTGTGCCGGGTTGCCGCATATTTCTGAACTTTTTCCGCTTTCGACGATCTTGCCTAGATACATAACCAGAATGCGTCGGCTGATATGTTCCACTACCGCCAGGTCGTGAGCAATGAAGAGGAACGCGATTCCGGTATTTTTTTGAATGTCCATCAGCAGATTGATGATCTGGGCCTGGACGCTTACGTCCAGCGCGGAAACGGGTTCGTCCGCGATAACCAGTTTGGGATTTACCGCCAGCGCCCTGGCGATTCCGATGCGCTGACGCTGTCCGCCGCTGAACTGATGCGGATAGCGATGCATCACCTCTTCGCCCAGTCCGACCATTTGCAGTAGCTCACCCACGCGGCGAATCCGTTCTTCTCGGCTCAGTCCGGTATGCAATTGTAAAATTTCATTCAAGGCGGTAAAGATGGTCATTCTGGGGTTCAGCGAACCGTAAGGATCCTGAAAAATCATCTGGAAATTGCTGCGGGCCCGCCGCAGTTCAGCTCCTTTCAGTCTGCCGATTTCCACGCCGCCGATCCGGAAAGTGCCTGCCTTGGGATCTTCCAGTCTGACCAGAGTCCGTCCGAGCGTGCTTTTGCCGCAGCCGCTTTCTCCGACCAGCCCAAGCGTTTCGCCGGACTCCAGTTGAAATGATACCCCGTCCACCGCGCGGACGTGACGTGTTTTACTGAACCAGCCGTCCCTGACCGGATACCATACCTTCAGATTTTCTACTTCAAGCAATGCCATTTTTGATGATTTCTGTTCCGAATTTCTTGATGTCTCTATATCTTTACTCTTCCTGATGCGGTTTTCAAGAAGAAAAAGTTATTAAGCGGGTAAAAATGGAAAAGAAACGCCGAACCGGCGAAAAGGCGGAATACTTCTTGGCGAAGGTTGTCACGCAATAGTCTGCATTGACCGGAGGTTCTCTACGGCCCGGCGATGAAGGGCGTGTCCGTCATTTTCAAAATCCTTTATAAGATCACAGGATTTGAAAGAATCGCATAACCCGCAATGGTCAAGCTTCTTTGAAATTACGCAACATTTTCTGATTTTACACTCATCGCCGCAACGGTTGTTGGCTGAATGACATCCGGCACATTGAAATTTTTCAAGGACGGCATCCGGGCTTAATCCGGATTCAACCGCAATGTCTGATAGAACTTCGCTCAGTCCGGCCCCTTTAAAAAGGTTGGCAAGCTGGCATTCTTCACAAATAGTCCCGCAGGCGCCAATTTCCATAAATATGCATCCTCGAATTAACAATTATTCTCTCTTTTAAGAAAAGAACTGATAAACCTGATTTTGTCAATAGCCAATAATGTTTTTTCAGCAAAAAAGAATGAAACTAAAATTTAAAAATTGAAGAAGTCCAACAGCCGTCGTGTCACCAGTTGCTCGATGAATAGTCACCGGCGCGAGGCGCTTTCCTTATTTTTCGATTGTAACGGGGGATATGGCTGGCCA
>CAIKZE010000012.1 GCA_903831825.1 uncultured Lentisphaeria bacterium
GGGATTCGAACCCTCGGTTGGATTACTCCAACGCAGGTTTAGCAAACCTGTGCTTTCGGCCACTCAGCCACCTCTCCGGACATGAAAATGTCGAGGAACAGTAAAATAATCCATAACCGCGGTTCATCAAATCAAAAAGCGATTTTTTCCGCAATTTTTATGCTTGAGAACCTCTTTTATACAATCTTGTACCGATTCGCAATCTTAAAGCCAGTAAAGACAAGAGCAATTTTGAGAATTATTTGGGAATGGCGACGGAAGCCCGATATGGATATCGGGGGACGGAGACATTTCCAAATAAACTCAAAAGGGCCTTGCCGCGGAGCGGTTGCGTTTTCGCCATGCCGGCTACGTGCCGTATGAGTTCTGTCGCTACCCTGGTAGCGCCAGCCTCATCCGGCCCATCCCGGCAAAGACGAAATTCACAATCTTTACTGGCTTTAAGATTGCGATTCGGTATTAAACCACGCGAGGCGGTCAAATCAGGAATTTTACCCCTTGAACCGCGGATAATTCATTGCTGACGCGCTGCATTGTTTCCCGGTCATGGAAGGTCACGGAAATTTTATATGTGAGATACTTTCCGGCGGAAGACTCGTTGCCGGCTTCCAGTTTATCAGTAATGCCATTTCCGGCTAAAACTTTTTCGATTTCGTCTTTCGCCGCCGGGACGGATTTCCCGGTAATGATCTTATAATGCCAGGTAACTGGAAATTTCAGTTCGTGATTCATCATTTTTTATTTGCCGCAACTGGTTTTGGAACCGGTACTGCGGTGATATTCCTGACATTTTGCGCAGTTGCCGTTGCGGGCGCAATCGGTGTAAGGACACGGACATTCAGTTTTTTTCGGATTCTGCTTTTTGGTTTCAGCCATGATCGTATTTCCTTTATACTAAATAAAGACAACTGTCCGGAGCTTACCAGGTGAAGCCCATGTTGAAGTGAAAGCGCAACTTCCTGGAAAGGTCTGACTGATTTGACAAGATCGGATAAGCCAGGTCGAGTTTTACCGGGGCATTCAAATACGGGACCTTGATGCGCAATCCGTAACCGGCGCCGGAATTCATGCCGCTCATGCCGTAACTGTATGACTGGTTCCAGGCATTGCCGGCGTCAATGAAGATGGCCCCGCGAATGAAACTCCAGATCGGATGGGTCATTTCCGCGGTCAGGAGCAGCATGGACTGACCCCCGATATTGTCGCCGTTTTGATCCACCGGCGAAACATTCCGGTACGGGAAACCGCGCAGACTGTCGCCGCCGCCCAGGAAATATCTTTCGTAGATCGGTGCCTGGGTATTACGGTCAAACTCTGACAATGTTCCAATCTTGCCGCCAAGGTGAAAGACAAGAGCTTTTTCAAGCAGTGAGAAATAATAGCTGTCCTTGCTTTCCAGACGGTAGAAATTATCGCTTGACCCGGCAACCTTCGAAGCAACGGCGGCGCTGGCATTAGTCAGGTAACCGGAGGTCGGTTCCATCAGGCTGTCGCGGGTATCGCGGTTGAGCAGCATCGAAAATTCGCTGACATTCCCGTGCCCGCCTTGAGATTTGAGATATTCAGACGCGGTGCTGGCAATGTTATTAACATTGACCTGCTCAATTTTATATCCGCCGGTAACACTGGTAAAATCATCAAACACTTTATGGGTCAAAGAGGTTTTAGCGCCGATTCTGGATTCATTCCAGTGTTCATATTCAACCTGGTTCACATATCCGGAAACATCCAGGCGCAACGGCATGTCCATCAGCCAGGGTTCGGTAAAATCAATATTCGCGCCCTGACGATCAAGACCGAACAGTCCCTGTATTCTGAAACGTTCGCCGCCGCCGTAGAAATAGTTCATCGGATCAGTGATGTCGAAATTGCTGTTGCCGACTTCCACCATACCGACCAGGCTGTCGGTATCGGAGAAACCGCCGCCGACCTTGACTTTAAACGTTTCTTTTTCTTTAACGTCAAAATGAACGCTTTTCTGGCCGACTTCGTCAGTGCTGACGGCGACGGCTTTGACGTCTTCAAAATACCCCATTCCCATCAGGCGGGATTTGCTGGCCTGAATACGGTTTTTATCCAGCGGGTCGCCGGGCTGAATCGCCAGTTCACGGCGAATGACTTTGTCCTTGGTACGCAGATTGCCGGAAATAATCACGTCTTTGACTTTATATTTTTTGCCTTCCGTAACGATAAAGTCAAGATCAACGATATGAGTGCTGAAATCCGGCACGCGCACAACTTTGCAGTAAAAATCGGCATAGCCCATGGATTCATAGAGATTGGAAATGCTGTTTTTGGACTCCTGCTCCAACTGATTGTCAAAAACGTTGCCGGGCTGGAGCTTGATCAGTTTCATCAACTGGTCTTTCGGAAAAACAATATTCCCGCCGAGCGATATTTTGCCGACATTATATTGTTTGCCTTCAAAAACTTTAAAATTAATATCAACGTATTCCGCGTTTTCCTTCTGCTGCGTAACGGTAACTCCTTCGACTTTGAAATCCAGATAGCCCTTGTTCCAGTAGAGTTCGCGGATGCGCGCCTTGTCGGTTTCAAGTTCATCGCGGTTAAACAATCCGAACTCCAGAAAATGGCTTAAGTAAGAATGGCGGTTGGCAATCGCGTTCTTCAGGTTGTATTGCGAATAGACGGTCGCGCCTTCAAAAGAGACATTATCGACTTTCAGCCGCAGATTTTCCTTGATTTCAAAAACGACGTTGATTTCTTCCTTGTTCAAGGTTTCCAGTACCGGAGTGATGGTGGAATCATGGTAGCCTTTGTCTTTGTAAAAATCGCGGAGTTTCTGGGTGCTTTCCCGCAGCTTATTGTCGTTCAACGGCATATCGCCGGCAAGCGTTATTTCTTTTTTCAGGTCTTCGGTGGGAAACTTGAGATTGCCTTTAAACAGGATGGCTTTGATTCTGGGTTTGACGCTGACTTTGATGATGACGTCAACTTTTTCCGCACCCACTTTTTTGGTTTCGGAAACGACGTCCGAGAAATAACCGGTTTCATAAAGCCGCTTGATGTCGGCATTCATAATATTTTCGTCATATTCCTGGCCCGGTTTCTGCTGAACGTTGAATGAAAGCATTTTTTCCGGGAATTGATATCCGCCGGTCTGGACAAATTCGAGTTTGCCGATTTTGTCGCCAAAAACCGTCGAGCTAAGCAGAAACGCGGAGGATGCGATTAAAATTATTTTTCTGAATATCACTCTTATGCCGCTCCTTATTCGCTATATTTATTCAAATTTTTCAGGGGGACGGTCTTCATCGCCGAATTTGCTTTTATTGACAAATTCCATGCGATGCGGGAAGAACTGCAAGTCAACCGTGCCGGTCTGGCCGTTACGGTTTTTTTCCACGATCAGCAGGGCGTCAACCCCGTTTTTCATCTCTTCTTTGCTCAGTGATTTATTTTTCGTTTCATCGCGGTCGCGATGCAGAAACGCGACAATGTCGGCGTCCTGTTCAATCGCGCCGGATTCGCGCAAATGGCTCAATTTCGGTCTGGCGGAGGCGCCTGCGGTTTTTTCCACTTCGCGGTTCAACTGGGCCAGCACCAGAATCGGAATCGAAAGGTCTTTGGCCAGGCGCTTGATGCCGCTGGAGATATCGGCGACTTCCTGCTGACGGCTTTCGGTTTTGTCGCCGGAATGCATCAACTGCAGATAGTCAATTACGATCAGTTCAATTTTTTCCATCATTTTCAGGCGGCGGGCCTTGGCCCGCAGCTCGGAAATCGTCAGGCCGCCGGTCGGATCAATAAAAATTTTAGTTTTTCTGAATAAATCAACGACCGGAGTCAACCGGGTCCATTCCGCCGGCTTGAAAGAACCGTCGAAAAATGATGTTTCAGAAATTTTAGCTTCGGTGCAAAGCAGCCGGCGGGTGATTTGTTCGGCGGTCATTTCCAGGCTGAAAAACGCGACCGGACGCGGCCTGCCGCCGCGCAGCGCCACATTCCGGATGAAATTCAGCGCAAGCGAGGTTTTCCCGATGGACGGGCGGGCCGCCAGCACAAACATTTCGCCGGGCTTGAAGCCGATTACCAGTTTATCCAGGTCAGGAAATCCGGACGGGATGCCGACTTCGACTTCCTTATCCAGTATCTTTTTGATATGTTTGAAAGACTCAACAATGCTGTCGCGGATTTCAACAATGTCCGATTTGGTGTTTTTATTCCGGACGTCATAAATTTTGGTTTCAATTTCATCCACCAGTTCTTTGACGTCGGATTCCACATCGTAACATTTCAGCAGTGATTCGGAACAAACGTTGATCATGTTCCGCAGGATCGAAAATTCATGCACAATGCCGCACCAGGTTTCGATGTTGACGGTGGTCGAAATCGAACCGTAGAGCTCGGCCAGGAAAACTTCGCCCCCGATATCTTCGAGTTTGCCGTTTTTGGCCAGTTGATGGGCAATGGAAATGAGATCAACGCTCATTTCCGTATTGTTGTAAATTTCAGTGACGGTTTTGAAAATCTCACGGTGGATATGCGAATAGAATACTTCTTCGTTATGCAGAAGTTCTATTGCAATATCCACGCATGGATGTGGTTCCCTGAGCATTGCCGCGATTACCGCTTTTTCCGCTTCCAGATTATGAGGTTGCGGCCGGTCTTCAGCAATCGCCCCGGAAATTTTTTTTCTGTTCAGATTTTCTTTTTTATCTGCCATCACGGATTATGCACGCACAACCCAGACTTTTATTTTGGGTGTGACGTCGTGATGAAGCTTGACTTCGATTTCAAACTTGCCCAACTGCTTGAGCGGCTCTTCCATCTTGAACTTCTGATGGTCAACATGGATGCCGAGTTCCGCGAGTTTATCCGCGATATTTCTGGCGCTGACTGAGCCGAACAGCTTGTCGTCACCGGACGCCTGCATGGGAATCGTAACGTCGGCTTCCGCAATTTTGAGGGCGAGAGCCTTGGCGGACTCCAGTTCCTGTTTGCGGTGCGCTTCAATTTTTTCTTTTCTGGCTGCCAGGACTCTCAACGTTCCTGAGGTCGCTTTTGCGGCCAGGCCTTTCGGCACCAGGAAATTTCTGGCAAATCCGGGGGCAACGTTGACTTCTTCTCCGGCGAGTCCCAGATTTTCAACGTCTTCGAGCAATATTAATTTTATTAACGCCATAACCTTGTAACTCCTTAACTAAGTCAGCTTATAATACCAGGCTGATGATTCTGGCACGCTTGATGGCGACACTGAGCATCTTCTGATGCAGCAGACAGGTGCCGGTAATGCGGCGGGGAAGGATCTTCCCTTTCTCGGTCTGGAACTTTTTCAGGGTTTCCGGATCTTTGAAATCAATATAATTGACGCTGACTTCGCAAAAACGACAGATTTTCGGTTTGTTAACCCGTCTTTTGCGCCTCATGGTGTTATTCTTCTTTTCCATATTCTTGGTCCTTTGTTGCTAATTATATATAAATAATCGTTTAAGACTAAAACGGAATATCGTCCTCGGCTTCATCGCCGACTTTAAATGCATTGTCCGGCATGGGAGGAACACTCTTTCTCTGCGGCTGCTGCGCCGGCGGCTGATATTGCTGCTGCGGTTGGCGCGGCGGCTGATATTGCTGCTGTTGCTGCTGCGGCGGCTGGTACTGGGACTGCGGCTGGGACTGCGGCGGTTCTTCGCTGTAGCCGCCTTCGGATTCGTAACCCTCAGCCCCGGCCTTGTCGGATTTATTCAGGAATTGAACCATTTCCGCCACGACTCTCAGCTTGGATCTTTTTGCGCCGGTGTCCTTATCCTGCCACTGGTCAAGCTGAAGGCGTCCTTCGAGCATGATCTGTGAACCTTTTTCCAGGTATTTCCCGCAGTTTTCTCCCTGTTTGCCCCAGACGACAATATCAACAAAACAGACTTCTTCTCTATCCTGGTTATTGACGTTGAACCGCCGGTTCATCGCCAGGCCGAATTCACATACCGCCATTCCGCCGGAGGTGTAACGCAGTTCAGGCTGCCGCGTAAGATTGCCCAATAGTAACACTTTATTCAGAGAAGCCATTGTTTTTCTCCCAAATCCGGCTGAAACTATTCAAGCTGGACGTTTTTGACGACTGCCGGACGATCATAATTGATGATCATATTGCGGACGACTTTTTCATCCAGATGGAATTTGTCGCGGATGACGTCAATTTTTTCGGGTTTGACCTGGAAAATGTAGTTCCAGTAAATCCCGGCTTTGCGTTTTTCGATTTCACAGGCAAACTGGTGACGGCCCATCGCCACGGACTCTTCCATTTTGCCGCCGAGTTCTCCGATAAGCGTCGCGAATTCCTTGGTGAAGGCTTCGCCTTCATCTTCGACTTTCCGGACATCCAGAATAAATATTGCTTCGTATTTTTTCAAAACCTTTTCCTCCATGGTTTTAGTTTTTTTCTCCGGCATCGCCGGTCTTTTCTTTATCTTCTTCAACGCCAATTTCCATGCCGTTGAAACTGTTCATGGCTGCCGCGATCCCTCGCGAAACCGCCATTATCACGGCATCGGCTGCCGCTTTGATAACTTTGTCAAAAATCGGTTGTTCACCGGCCGGGAACTTCGACAACACATGGTCTATCTGCTGTCCTCGCACCGCCTCGCCGACTCCAATCCGCAGTCTGGCGAACTTTTGCGATTCGAGACTGCCGATGACTGACTCCACTCCGTTGTGGCCGGCGCTGCTGCCGTCTTTCCTTAATCTGATCTTGCCCAGCGGCAGATCGACATCATCGTAAACCAGCAGTATCTCTTCCGGCTGGAGCTCGTTGCGCATCGCCAGTCCCGCAACGGATTTTCCGCTCAAATTCATGAACGTCATCGGCTTGAGCAATGTCAGATTCTGACCTTTGAACCTGCCTTCCCAGTATATTCCGCTGAACCCCTCCTTTTTGTCATAATTGCCAGGCAACATTTTTAATAAGGCGTCAATCGCTTCAAATCCGGCATTGTGTCTGGTTTTCTCGTATTCCCTGCCGGGATTGCCAAGTCCAACCACAAGTTGAATCCGGTGTTCTGCTGCTGACATCCGCACAAATCCTTTTGTATGCCTGGCCCGTCTTTATCCTGAATTTATTTCTTCTTTGCGGCAGGTTTTGCAGCCGGTTTTGCAGCAGGAGCCTTCGCGGCAGCGGCCGGAGCTTTTGCAGCAGGAGCTTTTGCAGCGGCGGCAGGAGCTTTCGCGGCAGCAGCCGGAGCTTTTGCGCCGGCGGCAGGCGCGGCGGCGGCAGCGGTTGCGGCAGGCGCGGCTTCAGCGGCGGACGGCTTAATCATGTGGAATACCACCGCATCCGGATCGGTGACCGCGGAAACGCCTTCCGGCATTATCAGATCCCGGACGTGGATACTGTGGTCAACTTCCAGGCCGCGGAGATCGATCGTGATCGCTTCCGGCAACGCTGTGGGCAGGCAGCTCACTTCAATTACATGCAGCGGCTGTTCAAGGATACCGCCATGCGTAATCCCGATTGATTCAACGCCGAACGCCGGATGTACCGGAACTGAGGCATGAATCTTTTCATCCATTCTGACCGCCTGAAAGTCAATATGCAGGAAGACGTTTCTCAACGTGTCATACTGCACTTCCTTAATCAGCGCCATACCCGTGGTTGATCCTTCTTTCAGACTGATCAGGGTAATGTCTTGATTGGCCAGCGGTTTCCATTCGTTCACATCAACCAGCACCGGACGGCAGTCCGTTCCGTGCATGTAAATGTTCGCGGGAATCATGCCGGCTTTTCTGGCGCGGCGTGAGGCGCATTTGCCGAATGCATCTCGCGACTTTACATTTATTTCATACTTCTTGCTCATACTTTCCCTTTCGTTTATTTTAAGGTTATCAGCTTTTTAATTAATTATCTGAAGAGAGAAGAAACGGACTTCCCTTCGTGGATTCGCTTGATCGCTTCCCCGAGCAGCGGCGCGACGCTCAACACCTTGACTTTGCCGCCCAGGTCGTCGCCCACCGGAATCCCGTCCGTGGTGATCAGTTCTTCAATCGCATCGCATTCCCGGACCCGCTTTTTGCCGTCATCATTGAGCAGGCAATGGGAGACCGCCGCATAAATCTTGGCCGCGCCTTCCTTTTTAAGCAGTTCGGCGGCGGCGCAGATGGTGCCGGCGGTCGAGGTCAAGTCGTCGGTAATCGCGCAGATTTTGCCTTTGACTTCGCCGACCAGGTGCGACAGCGCCACCGAGTGGGCGTTCAACCGGCGTTTGGCGACAATCGCCAGACCGGCGTTAAGCATATTGGAGTATGCCATCGCCATTTTCACGCTGCCGGAATCCGGAGAAACCACTACGGCGTCATCGCCCAGTTTTTTCTTCAGATAGGGGGCCAGCACGGGGCGGGCGTACAAATGATCCACGGGAATATCAAAAAATCCTTGAATCTGCTGTGAATGCAGGTCCATCGCAATGATCCGGTTGGCTCCGGCCACGGTCAGCAGATTGGCCACCAGTTTGGCGGTGATCGGAACGCGCGGTTTGTCCTTGCGGTCCTGACGGGCATAGCCGTAAAACGGCAGCACGGCGGTAACTCTGGCGGCGGAGGCGCGCTTGGCGGCGTCCAGCATAATCAGCAGTTCCATCAGGTTTTCATTCGGGGGAGCACAGGTCGGTTGAATAATGAAGATGTCGGCACGGCGGATATTTTCTTCGAACTGAACGAAAATCTCGCCATCGGGGAAGCGGGTCAAATTGACTTTGCCCAGCGGCGTTCCCAGATATTCAGCGATATCTTTGGTCAGCTTCGGATTCGCGGAACCCGAATAAATACAGATGTTGTTTGACATCAGAGTCACCCTTATTTTTCCAGTTTTCCTTGATTCAACCTGTCGCAACGGCAGGATGATCAGGCAACCGGAAACCCGGATGCTGAGTCCAAACCTTGCGGGCATGTCCAACTGAACTTATGCGTTCAAGCCGGGCAAAAATCCTGTTACGGATTAAGGTTTAATCATACATTTATGAATTATAATTAATTCAGAATCTTTTAAGATAATCCCCCTTTTCACAATTGCAAATCCCCGGATTGGTTTTATTGAAAAGTGTTTAGCGATGGTACAGAAAGTTGTATTTTAACAGGGATATACAGGATGTACAGGATTTTTGTTTTAATTTCTGCCCTATCCTGCCTATCCCTGTTAAACATTTCCGTTATCCATCCATCTCCCGGATGAATAACTCATTGTCTTGACTTCCGGCATTAAAACAGTATGATATCTTTAATAATAGAGAGAAAGTAGAAAAACATGCCGGACAACATTACACCAAATAAATGGACTGCAATTGTCGTAATTGCATTAATCCTGATTGTTGCAATAGTTGGTAGTGTTCACGATATTATCAGCAATAATGCTATTCAATTTTATCGTTCATCTCCACATTATCTGCTTTATGTGCTGTTATCCGCTGTTGGAATTGGATTGATTGCGATGTTAATTGCAAGGCTTATCGACAATTCGGCGTGGATAAAGCGTATCTTGAAAATAATTGATATCGCATTTTTAATATTTGTTGTGATAGAGTCAATAGTTTTAATTGTTTGTTACTTGTTCAAACCCTAAGGTAAACGCAGGAGCAAGGCTTTAACAGATATTTTTATTCTCCACATTATGACTTATTACAGGGCACAATGTAATATTATTTACACTTATAGCAAGGCATAAGTCGAATATAGTGGGTAAAAACAGATGAATTTCATCCGAAACGCCTTGCCATCGCTTAATACCCATGATTCGCGATATCCATTCAAAGAATATCAACTCATCATTCTCTTCGTGCCTCCGTGCCTTTGTGCGAGAATATGTTCTACTTTTTGGATTTGATTTTTTGGCATGTTTCAAAAGGTAGTTGACACTTTTATGTCAAACGCTCTGATAAAATAAAGTAAAACAGTCAAAACAAGCTCCAGCGGAGCGATACATATTGTAGCGCCGGACTTTAGTCCGGTGAATGATGACAATTAAAA
>CAIKZE010000013.1 GCA_903831825.1 uncultured Lentisphaeria bacterium
ATGCATAGTAACAAAAAAATTACAGACAGGAAGAACTTTTCGCTGATTTTGGGCAGAAATACGGATGAAAAGTTTGTGATGTGCTCAGCAAGGAAACAATTTCCTACAGAAAATATGCTAAAACACTTTTCGGACAGGGTCAAGCTATGTGTTACCCATCCGCAGATACCAACGGTAATGAGCAAGGCAATACCTGTTTTCAGATACCCCTTCATTTGCTGCTTCTTCGCGGCACCATTCACAGAGTCTTTGTGTAAATTGATTTTTTTCATATAATATGTTTAGTTTCCGCTCCTGTGGTGGTGATTTGAGTGATTTTTACCGTACATTGTTATTTTTTCTCCGCCGTGTCAAAACGTTTCAACCAATGAAGAGCCAGCAGACTGGCGCCGGTCGCCGCATAGGCCGCCGCAAACTCCGGGGCGGCCATCCAGCCCAACACCGGCGCAACTCCGCCGGGAGTAATCTTGAACGCGTGAATCAATCCGATAGCGGAAAGTCCGGCGCACAGGAAACACGTTACGGCAGCGGCAATAAATTTCCGGTCAATAGAAAACGCGATGATCGAGGCAAATGCCATACTGGTGATGAGAAATCCCTGGTTCATGGCGAGAATGCCGCGGATGAAAAGACTGTTTCCGAAGTTTGGCAAAGCTTTTTCCAAAGGCGTGCCGGCAACACGCAGCGTAGTCTCAATGAGAAGCCAGGCCCAGGCGGCCAGAGACGGAAACAGACCTGCGGCAACCGCCAGCGCATGAGCTCGCGGAGTCTCCTGAAACGCCTGGGCCGTCATGACCAGGCCGATCCAAATGAGAATCCCGAATGTTGCCTCCAGGGGAACAACGTGAAGAACGGCAGTAACCGCTCCCAAGAAACAAAGAGCGCTGATTACGACGCCGTTCAATGCGGAATATCCGATTCTTGCCCCCATTGCTTTCCATCCGGGGTGACCGATGTAAATAGTGGTGGGAAATGCGCTCCCGAAAAAGGCCGCGACAATGCTGCCGGCTCCATTCATCACCAGCGAAGGCATGGTTTCATACCGGTCTCCCGCGGCTTCAGCGCTATCCAGTGATTGCAACGACCCGAGAACGTTAAACAGGGCCATCGGAACAATAACCGTGAGATAGCTCCAAAGTCCGCCCCCCGATATCAACGCCCGCCAGGCAGTTGCGTCCGGTTGCGGGAGGTGAAGCCCGAACGGAACCGGATCGGGCGGCGGCGAAAAAGAAGGAACGCCCGCCCACTTCAGCCCCCATGCAATCGCCACACCGGCCAGAATAGCCAGCAATCCAGCCGGAATCCCCAGCGGCAGGCGTACCCGCGTGGCATAAGCGATCACAATCAAAAACATCGGAAGCAGCGCAATGGCCGGAGATGCAAAGATTTGAAAGGCGAATCCCATCGAAATAAATGTCAGCGCCACCCCGGCCAATGCCGAAAGCAGAGCCGCTCGCGGCGCATTCCTGCGGAGCGGGTCCGCAAAAAATGCCAAAGCCAATTCCAGCAGTCCGCTGAGCAGACATGCAAAAACACCCGCTTCCCAGACTTTTACCGCATCTCCGGTTGCCTGCCACACCGGCGCCATGATGAAAAAAAGGAATGCAATCAGGCTCACGGTATTGATCCCGTAAGGCAGAGCCGTCACATCGTTCCGGCCTGTCCGCTTCGCCAGACGCCATGCCTGCCAGGAATAAAAAAGATTTCCCGCCACGATGGACACGGCGGCCCCCGGAAGAATCAATCCGGCAACGGTTTTGAGCGGAATTCCGCACACCAGCGGACACAGCGTCGCGATCAGCAGCAACTGAAGCAGGTTATCAATAAAAAGCCCGATAAACCCGTCCCAGTCCCCCTTTACAAACCATTTTGCTTTCATATTCCGCGCATCACACTGATAGAATTTTTGATTTTAATATCCTGATAATATTG
This sequence comes from uncultured Lentisphaeria bacterium, assembly GCA_903831825.1. GTDB lineage: Bacteria > Verrucomicrobiota > Lentisphaeria > Victivallales > Victivallaceae > CAIPAT01. The sequence goes on from CAIKZE010000013.1 coordinate 1,933, forward strand.
CCCGGCAGCTTGGAGAATCAAGACTGGAATTACTCAAAATGCAGAAATGAACCTTTTCTTTCCAGCCAACAGAATAAGCCGGAAAATCATCCCGCACAATGTCTCTGTCTAAAAATATTGAATGCAGATTGAATAAAAGGATTGATTTTAGCGCAATCACAGCTATTTTGTGAGGCAAACATACAGACAAAATAAAGAAAAAGGGGGACTGACAATATGCAGCATCTTAATATACCGCCGGATAACCATGTAAAAGTGCTGGGCGGCCAGGGCTGGATCGGCTTGATCGATCACCTTGGCAGTGAAACAACCATCGTAAACGCCGCACGGGTTTCATTCGGCAGATTGAAAGACAAGATGGATTACCGGGACGTCACCCTGCTCGAATATCTGATTGAGAACAAGCATACGAGTCCGCTGGAACATGTAGTGTTCACATTCAGCGTTCATTGTCCGCTGTTTGTGCGCGGCCAGTGGCACCGTCACCGTACCTGGAGTTTTAATGAAATATCTCGGCGCTACACCGAAGTTGACCTGGAATTTTACACGCCGCCAAGCATCCGCGCGCAATCGGAAAACAACCGTCAGGCCTCAGTAGTCAACGCTTCACTGGATCGCCCTGAACTGAAGCAAAAAATATCCGACCACAATAAGCTGTCACTGGCGCTGTATGAAGAACTGCTGGCGGCCGGAGTTTGCCGGGAACAGGCGCGAGGCGTACTGCCGCAGAACATGATGGTCACGTTCTGGGGTACGGTAGACCTTAACAATCTGCTGCATTTTCTCGACCTGCGGGATAGCGAACACGCGCAGTGGGAAATCCGCGAATATGCCGCGGCGATTAAAAAGCTGATTAAGCCGATTATTCCCAATGTAGCCAAATATTACGAATCCAAAGGCCAAATCTGGTAAATCCGGGGGCTTATGAACGGGATTCCACGCATAGCATTGACTATGGGCGATCCGGCCGGAATCGGCCCGGAAATCGCAGTCCGCACAGCAGTATTACCCAAATTCAGGGATAATGCTGAGATTATTATTTACGGTTGCCCGGAGATTATCAAGGCGGCGGCGGAAAGATTCACCGGCGGAAAGTGTCCGGTGATTCATCAAACCGGCGAAATGAAATTAGCGGACGTTACTGTCGGCAAGGAAGATCCGTCTTGCGGACTGGCCGCGATGGATGCGGTAATTGCCGCATCCAGAGATGCGCTGGCGGGAAACGTTGACGCAATTGTCACCTGCCCGATGAATAAAGCATCCGTTAATCTCGCGGGGATTAAATTCACCGGACATACCGAACTGATTGCGGAACTTTGCAATTGTCAAAGTTATGCGATGATGCAGTCCGCCGGCAATCTGCGGGTGGCATTCGTCACCACCCACATCCCGTTGAAAGACGTCGCTGCCGCAATTACAGCGGAACGCATTATTGAAGTGGCGGAACTGTTGAACAATGTCATTAAAACCGAGGGCGTCGCCCAACCGTTGCTGGCGGCGGCGGCAATTAATCCGCATGCAGGCGAAAACGGCTACATGGGAACCGAAGACGAGGAAGTGGTCAAACCGGCGCTCCGGTTATTACGGAACCGCGGCATTAACATTGAAGGGCCGTTTCCGCCGGACACCTTGTTCATTGAGAATATCAGGACGCGGTTCGACGGAATACTTTCAATGTATCACGATCAAGGCCATATCCCGTTCAAAATGCTCGCATTTGACCGTGGGGTTAATTCAACGCTGGGATTGCCGGTAATTCGCACCAGCGTTGATCACGGCACCGCTTTTGAGATTGCCTGGAAGGGAATTGCGGATACCGGCAGCCTGGAGGCGGCATTAGCTCTGGCAATCGTCAGGGCCCGGACAGTTAAACAGGAAAAAACTAATGAGCAATAAAGGCCAGGCCCAATACAGGAACATGTTTTCATTTCTCATCACCGGTTATTTTGTCCTGTTGACAATTTCCTTTGTACTCAGAGAATCAATCGCCCGTTTTGAAAATCCTTCGCTAACTACCGCGCTGGTTCTTTTTTTCCTTTCTCTCTGGTCCGCCGCCGGAGCAATGTTATCTTTCCGCGCCAACGACCATGATAAGGAAAACAAGTCATTCGTTCTGACCGGAGCGTTGATCTTTCTTCCGCCAGCCGCCTTGATTTCAGTACTTTCCGCAATGTTTTTCCCCATGCCGGCAATCGGAATCATGAACGGGTTGCCGGCGCTGGTGGCATGCGCCGCATTTTCCACGCTATGGATCGGAGTATTCAGCGGACTGATAATGGCGATGCTGTTTTCAATGAAAGACCATGAGCGGCTCACCGGAGAATTGTTCTACTGCTCCGGCTTGATAATCAGCGGCATAACCTTTCCGTTGCTGTCCGACCGTTTCAATTCCGCCCAGGCGATTATCGCGATGGCCGGCATATTAGTCATCGCGGCGGCGATATTTGCCGGGATTGAACATTTCAAACGGCGCGGGTTCAAGGCGCTGCTGTGGACCATGGCTTCATGCGCGCTGCTGCTGGACGCATGCGGAGTGTATACTTCGCAGAAACTGTTCCATATATACTGGAAGCAGATGCAGCCCGGCTGGAGTTATGTCAAAAGCATCAATACGCCAACCGGCAGAATGACTGTACTGGATAAAAAAGACGGGAAACTGCTGGTATTGGATAACGGTGCGCCTCGATGGCAAATTCCGCAGGACTCGCGAAAAGATATCGCGGGAATGCTGCCGGTAACACTGCAACCGAATTCAATCAATCTGCAAATCCTGATAATCGCCTCGCCGTTTTCTCAAATTCCGCAATTCCTGCTGGAACTGCCGTATGTGGCGGAAGTAAACCTGCTCTGCCCGTATAAAGACCTAATAATGGTGGCATTAAGCAAGGAAATGCTGCCGCTGGCGCCAGGGCGTTTTTTCATTTCTTCAATGCCGCCGGAAGAGTATCTCCAGCGCGCCGATCCGAGATTTGACGTTATCATGATTCTCGAACCGGGATTTATCAGAAATCCTGGCAACTCACAGATTTATCGTCTGGCTTCGGAGAGAATTGCTCCCAATGGCGTTGTTGTCACGCTAAATACAAATAATAAACAGCCGGCAATCCCTGCGCCGGAAGATAATTTTCCACCTGTTGGAAATTATTTCAAACAAACCATGCCGGTGCCAGGCTGCACCACTCTGACCATGGCCGCCAATAATAAACTGACCGGCAATTTGAATGAACTGGAAGACCGGTTGTCTAAAGTTACCGCGTTTCGCGGCGTCATAATGCCGCGAGGAGTTTTAACCACGCTGTATTCACTGCCGGAAAACGAACAGTCGCCGCCGTCGCCCAGCCTTGTCGGCGATATCTTCAACGGACGACTCCAAAAATGCGTAATGCTTCCGCCGCCGCTGGCGGTTATCCTGTTGCTCATTATGTGTATTGCGGGTTACATCGCAATGCGGTTTTTTATATCCAGAACAGGCAATTATGCGCTAGGTTTCGGCACCTTTGAAAATGGTTTTTTCACGATGGGACTGTTTCTCCTCCTGCTGATTGCCTATCAGCAGGATAAAGGCGACCTTTATGAAAAGACGCCAGTGTTTATAGGCATGCTGGGCGGAGTTGCGTTCGGCAGGATATTGCTGCGCGTCCCGTCCCTGAAAACAATCATGGCAACCATATCCTGCCTTTGTCCGCTCCTGCTCTATTTCAATGAAATCGACTTTTTTTATCCAATATTGCTGAGCGGCATTTTTTGCATGGCGGTTTCCGCCGGAATGGCAGAGGAAATCCTTGCGTGGCGAGTAACGTTAATGAAAAACGAGTCACTGCCGGCATTGCGTTATTTCGGTCATACCTGCGGAATTATATTTTTCCCATTTATTCTATTTGAGGCCAACGGAGTGCTGCTCAGCGTAATCCTGCTGTTGCTTTTACGTCTGCCGCTGCTTTTTTCAGCCATGCCATATCAAAAAAAATCATAAGCTATCCGCATTTGCAAAAAAAAGCTTCAGGCGCTAACTTATTTATTCAAAAAACAGACAATATGAAAGCTACGCTGATAATTATAAATATACTACTGTCCGGACTGGTATTGGCCGCCGAACCTGATTTCATGGATATTGCCCCCAAGACAGTTCAACCGCCTAATCTGCGGCAAGACGAGAAAGTTGACTCGATTCTGGCATCGGTAAACGGCATTCCGGTCAGTTTGATGGACATTATCTATGAAAGCAGACGCGAGGAATCCAAACTTTGTCTGGTTTACAACGGGAACGACCTGTATCAGGAAGTCCACAAAATGCGAAAGAAAGTTCTTAGCGAAATTATCAATCGTCATCTGGTACTCGCTGATTATGATAAGAAAAAATTTGAGATTCCGGATCAATATATAGAAAGCATGATTGATGATCTGGCAATCAGCTATGGTTGCGCCACCAGGCATGAACTTGAGGCAAAGGCGAAAAAGGTGGGCTCTTCCCTGGAAGAACTGCGCAAAAAGGCTAAAGAAAAAATAGCGATACAGGTAATGATTAATAATTATTACTACGCCACGGTAAATCTGACCCCGAAAGAATTATTCGAATACTATGAACAGCACAAAAATGAGTTTTCAACTCCGGCAAAACTTAAGATTGAACTGATAATGCTGAAGAAAAATCACGAAAAATACGATCAGGCTCTGCAACAGATAAACGAGGAATTAAAATCGTCAAATAAAAAGACATTTACCTCTCTGGCAACTCTTTATTCCGACGGCCCGAATGCCGCAACCGGCGGCGATCTTGGCTGGATAGACGAACCGCGTCTGCGCCCTGAATTCGCCAAAGCGCTGAAAGGACTGAAAGCCGGAGACGTCACCAGTGCGATCAATACTGACGAAGGCACTTATTTCCTGCGGCTGGACCAGTATGAACCGGGGGTCACCGCTTCCTATCAGAAATTGAATGGAGAACTCCGGGACAAAGTGGAAAACAAACTGAAAGAAACCGCTTATGCCGAGTACATTGAAAAACTGAAAAAAGAAGCAATCATCCGATATTACTATTAATTGGAACGGATTACTTTATACAGGCCGTAACAATCGTCGAACCAGACGTCTTCCAGTTTGTTGGCGACTTTCAGGCGAGCAAGCAATTCCCCCAATTGCATATAAACCGCATTATATTCCTCAAGGTGATCCGGGTTTACGTTTGATGCCCCGACCAGGATATAATCTATCTTCTCTTTTTGCAGAACTTCCATCACCTCATTACTGTTATTGGGCAGCGGAGTAAAATATTGTTCCTGATAAAAAGGAGTCGCAATCACATACTGACGCGCCATGTAAAGCCCGCGGCGTTCAAATATCAGCATAATCTTCGATTGTTGCGGCGTCTTTTCAGCAATTGCCGCCATTGCCCTCACAAAACCTTTATCGCGGGTTCCATTTTCCAGATACTTCTCAACTCCTCTGGGATCGCCGAAAACCCATCGCCATGAAATGTAATAATGCCGGATGTCGTTCCAATCCAGATTGACAGATGCGCAAAATACTAAAAGCAGCACAAAAGAGATAAACGCCCACTTGTGAATCAACCGGCAAAATTCATATGTCCCCGCCATCATCATTAAAAAATAAAGCGGCAGGACAAAACGACTTTGCTGGGAAGTAAAAAACCAGAAAAGATAGAAAAACAGGATCGCGGCAATAAATCCGCAATCTCTCAAGCGCCTCTCCTCTTTCCACGTTTTTATCATAAACCATCCGGTAAGAACGCAAAAAACCAGAAACTGCCATCCCATAACAATGCCGTCAAACAGTTTACCAAACCAACACAGCAGCGCCGGAGATATAAAAAATCCGCCAATATCCATAACCCCGAAATGACTGTACCCCATCGCATAGTGAAATTTGCTTACCGCCAGGACTTTGGGATCGGATGAAAACAATCCTGCCAGAAACGGATAAAACGGATTCCCGGTATAGCAGAAAGGCCTCAAGTAGAAAGGAAAAACAAAAATTGCCGCCCCCAGACACCACGGAATAAGAACATATATGAACCTTTTTTTCAAATCAGCCGCAGGATAAGTCATTACCAGAATAAAAATCACCGCGGCAACCCCCAGGCCGGTAAGTTTGACGGCTGCAGCCCCGGCCGCCAGAATTCCGCACAGCAGAAATACATTCGCAGTCTTCTCGACCCGCATTACGGATGTTCCCTTCAGCGTCATAACTGCGGCGGCAAGATTCATCAGCATAAAAGGTTCAACATATGCTTCACGCATCATAGTGACAAAAATCGGCGATAAAAGAAAAACCACAAAACACAGCATGACTTTAAATCTTGAACCGTAGCCTCTGATAATCCAGTACGCGGAAAAGAAAAAAATCATATATGACGCCAGGCAAAGCACCCTGGGCGTCTTAATCCCGCCGATTTCTATAGTCAGCCGAAAAAGCAAATGAGGTAAGGATGGAAACGCAGAATAAGGATTATCCATAAAAACCGGCAATCCGCCTACCTGGATCCAACGCAACGGCAATGCAACATGATATGTCAACTCGTCCCAGCAGTAAGGAAAGCAAAGTGCGCTTCCTGTGGCATAAATACCCACTAGACACATGATTACAGTAAAAAGACTATTGCGATTTATGTACGCAGAGAGATAGCCGATAAGTTGTTTAGAGCGTATAATGCATGGAACAGATAAAATTGTTAATAAAATCCAGATGACCGCAGGCGATAACACTTTCATGGTTCCGGTCGCCAGCGCCAGCAATGCCAGAAAATCCATTCCTAAAACCAGATTCACCAGAAACGCGGGAACTTGATGACGCCATCGAATTTTCAATATTTTATCCGAAACAAGCCATCCGGTGGAATATGCCGCAGTTAAAAATAAAATCACTGTCGGCAAAATCATATAACCATGACTTAAAGTAATAACGAAATTATACACCGTTCAGCCCTCTATTTTAATTCTTTAAAGTCCGCTCCTGGAACTTCTCTAAAATGCATATCCCATCTCGGATTCTTAATCAGAAGCGGAATTTGCTCAAAACGCAAGCCTTTAACCGCCAAAGATTGAGCAAGCTTATCATACGCCATTTTTGCCTCATCGTCAAGGCCAATTTCTTTCAGTGCGTTATAATAAAAATACCAGTTTGCCGAACTTAGCGGATAATTCCTGGTTTCCTGATAAAAATACTTCAAAGACTCCAGCCGCCGCCCTTGTAAATAAAGAGCTTTAGCCTTAAGTCCATTATTGTTCACATAATTCTTGAATGCTGTCAAATCTTCCATCCGGTCAAGATAGCGTTGACACAGCAAGGGATTTTTCAAATCATAGAAGGCAATCAAAGCAGCTTGATAAATGCTTTCCGGAGTCGGCTTGATGGAGATGCTCTTGTCGTAACAGGTGAGCGCGGCATCTGCGGAATTCAGCTCTCTGGCAATATGCGCCTTACGAAAATAGTACGAACCTAAAGCATTACAGTAAAGCTGAACCGCCAGAGCGGCCATTAAAGTTGCAAAACAAAAAAGCGCAGTCAGGCGAACCGCCGGGGATGCAAACAAAGTCTTCGCGCCACCTGACGGAACTTTCCAATACCTACCCCAGAAAATACCTAATATCACCAGAAAAATTATATTTATCGGCCATATTTCCAACGTCATATCCAATAACCCATGAAAAAATAAAAACAACATAATGAAAAAATATAACTTCATCCGCAAATTACCGGTCCGGGTTGAATGTAAAACCCCGTTCGCTATCGGCAAAACAAGCAGAACCAGCCAGGCGATGAATGAAAAAATCCCGTTTGACACAAGAAAAAACAGCAAGTGGTTGTGGGGGTGAGGATTTCTGTCTGTGGCAAAGAAATTCAAATAATATTCAACTGGATTATAGGAAGCATAAGCGCTTTCAAATAACGGCTGACCAATTCCAAAGAAAAAATTATCGCCAATAAGCCGTAAAGTGCCGGTCCACAATTCCATCCGCACATCCCGCATCAAAAAAGCGCCCACTTTAGCAATTCCGCCTGAATATAAAAATATTACAACAACAATCAACGCAACTAAAATACCCCATAATATCCAAATGATTGATATCTTGTTTCTATACTGAACTCCCAAATACAATAAAGTCGCCATGACAAGCGCCCCCCAAACCCCTTTTGAATCACATAAATATATGTAATAGAAAGTCAAAACCACAACTAAAATATTCAATGCTTTTACGGCAATAAAATTCCATTTCAACAGTCGCCCAAGCTTGGCAATAGAAAGCATCAGAAAAGGGGTGGATATTACCAGTAAAGCTCCATTCCAATTCCAATTGCCGGAGATACCGCAAGGATGGGATGATTGCAAAGCATCATACCAACTGAATAACATACTGAATGCAACAATTTCTTTGGTGGCTTGGATGTAATTCAAAAGGGCCAGCAATGCCAGAAAATATGGCAGATATTTCTCAAAATATTTATGATTAAGAGCAACAAATAAAGGGACTGAAATCCAAGCCATTGAACTGAAAAAGTAGTCAAGACTATAATTGGGATCGAGCAGATAATGCAACAGGCATCCGATCGCCATAATGCCGATAAGCGCTACCGGAAGAAAATTATTTTGACAGAAAGCCAGAGTTCGCTTATAATCAAAAAGACAAAAGGACAACGCCATCAAAGATAATGTTCCGACAGAGAAAAGGATAAAGTAGCTATGATATGCCAGCGGCAACAGCAAGCCTGGTAATAGCAACGGGTAGAAAAATAACGATGCAATCAGAAACAAGCCAGGAAATATAAAACGTTTTTTTTCGATATCTGTATTCAAAAGCCCTCCTGCAAAGAAAAAAGGAGGCCGAAGCCTCCTTAAAATCAACTTGTACTCTATACTGAATTACAGAGAATCAGTATTCGGATACAGTGCAGAACCGCCGCGGTTCTGATACAGGTACCAATTTACACCGGAGAAACCGGATACATGGCCGTCCTGGAACAGATAGTTACCGAATTCAGTATGATTCGGTCCGGTAGAAGCGTTGGCTTTTCTGTCAGAGGCAATCGCTGAATCAGCGCGACCAAACTGATCGGAAGAACCTTCCATCATCATGTTGGCAAACGCATAATCGCAATTGGCCAGACAAATCTGCGCGGTGCCGGTACCCTTGGTGGTTGTGGTTGACGGACAGGTGTAAACCGC
>CAIKZE010000014.1 GCA_903831825.1 uncultured Lentisphaeria bacterium
AGACGAACAGCCAAAGTTTTCCGAACCTGACGAAAAAAAGTCTTCCTCCGTGTCCTCGGTGTCCTCTGTGGTAAACGTTCCCTCTGCCCCGGATCTCGATCCTTCGGAAATCGGCGGGCTGCAAGCCCTGGCCGAATACAAGGCTCAGTGTCCCGCCGACGCCGGTGACGGTTTCAGTAAAAAAGAAACCGAAGAATTCGAGGAAATGATGCTGGTCACCTTCACCGAAATGGCAAGACGGAAATATAACACCCAGGCGGAAGCCGAAGGCCGTCCGGTGATTCCGTACACCGTCGAAGCGCCCAGGACGGTAAAAGGCAAATATGCCAAAGACCTGATCGAAAACTGGAAAGCCAGAGCCGAATTTTTCGAAATGAGTATATGACAACAGCCGGAAGTCAGTAGTCAGTAGTCAGAATAAATCAGAAAACGGTGAAAACATGTCTTTTTTCCGCAGAGGGAAACAGACGGTTGTCCGTGCAGTCCGTATCGTCCGTGGGCCGGAAGAGAATGGGTCCTATGGGGCCTATGGGTCTTATGAGGCCTATGGGCTGGAAAACAAAACATGTGACAGTTGTCCGGGCCCGGCAGTCCATAGAGTCCATAGAAGTCCATGGTGTCCATTAGGCTGACTGCCGGCAAAACAAAGCATGGGAATTATGCGAAGAATGAGAATTGGGATTGGGCAGGGGGTGTCCAAAATATGCTCAGAGGCTGTCCAAAATGTGGGCAGACCGGGTCCAAAATGGTTTGGAATCCATAAGCCCCATAGGCCCCATAAAAGCGTTGTCCAAAATGTGGGTGGCCGGGGTCCAGAATGAGGCGCGGGGGTGTCCAAAATGGCCAAGTCATCCGTCTTGTCCGACAGGTCCGACAAGTCCATTTTGTCGGACAGATATAGCGGCCTGGTGTCCAAAATATGCTCACAGGCTGTCCAAAATGGCAGAGTCTGACGTGTCCGACAGGTCCGACTAGTCTGACAAGTCCGTCTTGGACAGGTATAGCGCCCTGGTGTCCAAAATGCGCTCAAAGGTTGTCCAGAATGGGTGTTAAATTTGCCCGGATTTATTCTGACTACTGACTACTGACTTCTGGCTGTTCAAAGGCTGTCCGGAATGACACCGGAAAAAACCGTACTTGTTATTTCTTTTCGGTCAATACCAGGTTTAACATTTTTTCGGTGGCCTTGATTGCGGCAACCATCTGGTCGCTGTCAACGCCGACTGTCACCAGATTGATGCCGGAAAGGTTTTCCCAGGTAATCGTGGTTTCGACGAGGGCGTCGGTTTTGCCGCCGGGGGGGATTCGGACTTCATAATCCAGCAGTCTCGGAAAAGAGGCCTCCACCTGTTTGAGCGCTTTGCGCAGGGCTCTGACAAAGGCGTCGTAACCGCCGTCGCCGCTTGAATCAGCCGTCAGGGTCCGCTTTTTATATTTGACTGAAACGGCGGCATGCGGAGTTTCGCCGAGCTTCGTTACGATACTGTAATCCATGATTTCAATCTGTTTGTTGATCGGGGTTTTCAGGATGCCGGAGATGATAAAAGGGAGATCTTCCGGGGTGACCCGCTTCTTTTTGTCGCCGAGCCGGACGATTTCCATAAGCACTTTGTCGCGAGTGGCTTTATCCAGTTCCAGTCCCATCGCTTCCAGGTTCTTGTCAACGGACGCTTTGCCGCTGAGCTTGCCGAGGGCGTAATGCCGTTTGCGTCCGAAACGTTCCGGAAGCAGCGGATTGGCATAGAGATTGCCTTTTTTATCGCCGTCGGCGTGAACGCCGCAGGTCTGGGTGAAAACGTCTGAGCCGACAATCGGGGTATTCCAGGCGGTGCGTTTGCCGGAGATGGACTGAATGACGCTGGAAGCATACTGGAGCTGTTTCTCGCAGACATGGGTCGTGCGGTCGGTCATATCGTTGATGGCGGCGGTGATTTCGCACAGCGTCTGGTTGCCGGTGCGTTCGCCCAAACCGTTGATGGTGGTGTGGATGCCGCTGACGCCGGCTTTAACCGCCGCCAGTGAATTGGCGGTAGCCAGGCCGTAGTCGTTATGGCCGTGAAAATCCAGCCTGATGCCGGGGAAGGAGGCATACATCCAGTCCATAAAAGTGGTCAGGATGCGGGGATTGAGAATGCCGAGCGTGTCCGGCAGCATAATGCGTTCAATTTTGTGCTCCAGCAGCCGTTTGGTGAAGGCATGGACGTACTGGAAACTGTCCCGCATTCCGCCGGACCAGTCTTCCAGGTAGACATTTACCGCAATGCCTTTGCCGGCAGCGTAATCGATATCCCGGCAAACCTCGTCAAAGTGCTGTTCGGGGGTTTTGCCGAGCTGAATCCGGCAATGCCGTTCGGAACCTTTGGTCAGCAGATTGACGACACAGCCTCCGGCGGCGGCGATCCAGTCCACGGATTTGCCGTTATCGACAAAGCCGAGGATTTCGATGCGGTCCTTGACGCCTTTTTTCTCCGCCCACTGGATGATTCTGGCGGCGCCTTCCTGTTCGCCTTCGGAGACGCGGGCCGAACCCATTTCGATGCGGTCAACGCGCACCTTGTTCAGCAGCAGCCTGGCAATCTGCTCCTTCTCCTCCGGGGTATATGAGACGCCCGGGGTCTGTTCGCCGTCCCTCAAAGTCGTATCGAGTATTTCCACGTATCGGTTGTATCTGCTGTCTTTCATCTGATCCGTCACTCCATTCGGTGTACCCGTTTTGTTTAATAAAAAAACCATGAACTGTTTTGGAGAGTTCATGGCTAAAACTGAAATTCAAGTATCTTTAAAAATCAACTCTCCGACCGGACGGGCCCTTCTGCGCAAACACAGCCAGGCCCGCGTCTAATGCTGATGGCGGCAACCGCAATCTTGAGAGGATGAATTTTCTTAAAACCAAACATTGTTTAAATCTCTATTTTCCGTTTACTTATAATAATATACAACTGTAAAGCAAAACTGCAAACCGGCTTTTCAGGCAGAAAAATCCGTGCTCCGTTTAATGTCCGTAAATCTTCGGTTTCAGATTGGAAAAAACTTATTTTTGATGTACTGTTTTAAGATGTAAAAATTATTGCAAGGCTGAGAGTTCAAATATACCCATTTTAAGGAGCATTTCATATATGTCTGAATCTGAAATCGAAAAACCGGTCAATGCAGGTTCCAGCAGTTACGGCGCGGATCAAATCACCGTATTGGAAGGGCTGGAAGCGGTAAGAGTACGGCCGAGCATGTATATCGGGGATACCGGATCGCGCGGGCTTCACCATCTGGTTTACGAAGTCGTTGACAACAGTATTGACGAAGCGCTGGCCGGATACGCAAATTTCATCAGCGTCGCCATTCATCACGACAACAGCATTACCGTCGTTGACAACGGGCGCGGCATTCCGGTGGATATGCACAAAGAGCAGGGCAAACCGGCGGTCGAAGTCGCGCTGACGGTGCTTCATGCCGGCGGCAAGTTCGACCACGATTCCTATAAAGTTTCCGGCGGCCTTCACGGCGTCGGTGTTTCCTGCGTCAACGCGCTCAGCGCCTGGCTGGAAGTCGAAGTCAACCGGGACGGCGGCGCATTTTTCATCCGCTTTGAACGCGGCATCACGACCAAGCCGCTGACCAGGCTTCATGACTCGGATAAAACCGGAACCAAAGTTACTTTCAAGCCGGATTCGACCATTTTCCAGGATACGGTTTTCATCTGGGATATTCTGGCAAACCGTTTGCGCGAACTGGCGTTCCTGAACCGCGGCATCACCATCACGCTCAAGGACGAAAGAACCCAAGACGGCTCCGGGGAACGTTTTGAGAAGTTCCATTACGAAGGCGGCATCGTGGAGTTTGTCAAAATGCTGAACGACAACAAGCAGTTGCTGAATCCCGCGCCGATTTACTTCCGCCGGGAAAAGGACAATATTGACGTCGAACTGGCAATGCAGTACAATGACGGCTTCAGCGAAAACATTTTCAGCTATGCCAACAATATCAATACGATTGAAGGCGGCACCCATCTTACCGGTTTCCAGGGGGCGCTGACCAGAACGATCAACAATTATGCCAAAAACAACAACATGCTGAAGAACGAGAAGGCCATGACCGGGAATGACACCCGCGAAGGCCTTACCGCCGTAATCAGCGTGAAGCTTTCCGATCCGCAGTTTGAAGGACAGACCAAGACCAAGCTCGGCAACAGCGACGTCCGCGGCATCGTGGAATCCATCATCAATGACGGGCTCGGCGAATTTCTGGAGGAAAACCCGCAGACCGCCCGCGATATCATCCTGAAGGCAATGACCGCGGCCAGAGCCCGCGAAGCCGCCAGAAAAGCCCGTGAACTGGTACAGCGCAAAGGCGCGCTCGACGGTTTTTCACTGCCCGGCAAACTGGCCGACTGTTCCAGCCGCGATCCCGCGAAATGCGAACTGTACATTGTGGAAGGGGACTCCGCCGGCGGCTCCGCCAAACAGGGGCGCGACAGCAGTTTCCAGGCGATTCTGCCGATTCGCGGCAAACTCCTGAACGTGGAAAAGGCCCGGTTGGATAAAGTCCTGGAAAACAAGGAAATCCAATCGCTGGTGGCGGCTATCGGCTGCGGCATCGGCGATGAAGACTTCGATGTTCTCAAGCGCCGCTATTTCCGCGTCGTAATTATGACCGACGCGGACGTTGACGGTTCCCATATCCGGACGCTGCTGCTGACGTTCTTCTACCGCCAGATGAAACCGCTGATCGAGGCCGGCAGCGTTTATATCGCGAAGCCGCCGCTGTTTAAAGTCAGAAGGCGCAAAAAAGAGCGTTATATTGACACGGAAGAACAACTGGACAACTATCTTTCCGAACTCGGCAGTGAAGATATTGAAATCAAAGACGGCAGCGACCAGCCCGTAACCAAAGAAGTCGCGATGAAGCTGACCGAGATCTTTTCAAAAGTTCAACATGCCAGCAACGGGCTTCACCGTTACGGCATTGATCCGGTCAAATATTTCGGCATGATGAACGGCGACGGCAAATTTCCGCTGGCGTTGATTAACGTCCGCGAAAATGACGGCACCACGACCCAGAAATACGTCTACACTCCTGAAGAAGAAGCCGAATACATCAAAGCCACGGAAGAACGCCTCACTGCAATCATCGGCGAACTGCCGGCGATTGACGCGGAGGCAAAAGTTCCGGAGCAGGGCGCGGCGGCGGGAGAAAATGTGCCGGAAAGCCAGGCTGAACTGGAAATCCGGGAAAAAATCAGTTCCGCGGTAGACCTGATCAGCATTTTTGAATCTAAGCATTGTGAAGATATTGCCATAGAAATAAAGAAACATAATCTTTCGATAGATAACCTTTTTGAAGGTTCCGACAAATTATTCGAAGTGACCAGCGGCGAAAAAGTCGAACAGGCGAAATCGCTTAAAGACCTTTTCGAGCTGATTAAGAAAAACGGCAGACAGGGCCTTCAAATCCAGCGTTACAAAGGTCTTGGTGAAATGAACGCCGAGCAGTTGTGGGAAACCACGATGGACCCGGTGACCAGAAAAATGATCAAAGTTACAATGGAAGACGCGGTTCAGGCGGAACGGATGTTCACCCTGTTAATGGGCGACATCGTCGAGCCGCGCCGTGACTACATTGAAAAATACGCCGCCACGGTCAAGGACCTGGATATTTAATTACGAACCGGCAAGATAACATACTGGAAAAATCCAGCAATCAATAAGGATTATTATGAGCGAAAAATGTGATAAAAACGAAAGCGCGGCCTCGAAGAATAAAAATCTGGAAATCGCCATCAGCCAGATAGAAAAAGAATTCGGCAAAGGCTCGATTATGCGCCTGGGCGACAACTCGATGCACGCGGATGTTCCGACCATCAGCACCGGCTCCCTGGCGCTTGATATCGCGCTCGGCACCGGCGGCCTGCCCAGAGGCAGAATCGTTGAAATCTTCGGCCCGGAATCCTCCGGCAAAACCACGCTTTGCCTGCACGTCATCGCCAATGCCCAGCGGGCCGGCGGCGTGGCGGCAATTATTGACGCCGAACATGCGATTGACCCGACATACGCCAAAAAAATCGGCGTCAACGTTGACGATCTGCTGATTTCCCAGCCGGATTGCGGCGAAGACGCGTTGAACATAGTTGATTCCCTGGTCCGCAGCAATGCGGTGGACGTGCTGGTGGTGGACTCTGTTGCGGCGCTGGTTCCGCGGGCGGAGATTGAAGGCCAGATGGGCGATTCGCACATGGGTCTCCAGGCGCGTCTGATGTCCCAGGCGCTGCGCAAGCTTACCGGCGCCGCCAGCAAAAGCCGGACCTGCATCATCTTTACCAATCAGATCCGCGAAAAAATCGGGGTCATGTTCGGCAACCCGGAAACGACCCCCGGCGGCAACGCGCTGAAGTTTTACTGTTCCATCCGCCTGGATATCCGCAAAATTACGGCGATAAAAGATCCCTCCGGCGAAGTAATCGGCAACCGCACCCGCGTCAAAGTGATCAAAAATAAGCTGGCCGCCCCGTTTAAAAACGCCGAATTCGACATCAATTATTCCGAAGGCATTTCCCGGTCCGGTTCGGTGCTGGATGTTGCGTCAGACATGGGAATCCTTGAAAAACGCGGTTCCTGGTTCTCTTTTGAAGGAGAGCAGATTGCTCAAGGCCGTGAACAGACCAAAGCGTATCTGGATGCCAATAAAGAATTCGAAGCCAGATTACTGGCCAAGATTCGCGAAAAACTGGCGACAGATGACGAAAAGGCTAAAAAAGACCTGAACGATAAAAAGCTGGCGGCTGAAGATCATAAAGAAAAAAAGCCGGCGGCTGATGACCAGAAGGATAAAAAGTAATACACAGGAATTTGAAATTGCTTAACATTTCTGGGATAAAAACCTGTGAGACCAGAAAATGCCCGAGATCATACATAAAGCGCGCTGGCGCTGGTGTCATCCCGGGCTTCAAATTTTTTGCTGTCCTGATACTTTTAATCTCCGCCTCAATTTGTTGTCCGGCGGTTGAGGAAATCAGCCGAAACCGCGATTGCCAGCTTGGCGACAGCGCTTTTTACAACGGTTCATTTGAACAGGCAGTCGTTTTTTATAAACGCTACATTGAAGAAAGCTCCGGGAACAATCAAGACCTGAAAGACGCCATGGAGCGCTATATCACCGCCTGCATCCGGGCGTCAATGCCGGACGAGGCGGAACAGGTGCTGGATGAATATGAAAAGAAATTCCCGCTGATCGAACGGGTGCGAAAAGTTCTTTACCATGCGGATATTCTTATGCTGCGGTTCAAATATGCCGAGGCTGAATCACTGTTGCGGGACACTCTTTCCGATAAAGTCATTAACGGGGATTTGTATTTTCAGCTTCTTTCCGCGCTGGGCTTCGTCATGTTGCAGCAGGAAAAATGGTTTGAAGCATCGGAAATCTACGGGTTGCTGGAAAAGTCCGGCAGCGGCACGGACTGGGAATCGGTCGGATTCCGCCAGAAATTATACGCCATGATTATGGGCGGCAGCCTCAGCGACAGCAGCGTTCTGCTCAACGCGGAGCTTAAAGTCGCGAATGGCAAGGACGTTCCCGACCTGAAGATTCTTTCTCTTCTGCTGATGGTTCAGGAAAAGCGGTTTTCCGACCTGAAAAAGAACTATGCCTCTTTGGTCGACACTATTGCCAAGACCGCGAATCCGCTTCTTTTTAAAGTCAATATGCTGGCGGCAAAACATTTCCTTAAAGTCGGCGTTCCCGGCGACGCCATCATCTTTTTGAAAGACGCATTCGATTTTGCTCCGTCCTCCTATGACCGGAAAAGTTCGCTGCGACTGCTGATAAATACTTATGTTGAAGCCAATATGAAGAAAGCGGCGGCGACAACGGCCATGAAATATATTGAGTTCTACCAGGATTCGCCGGATGTTACGGAAATCAAAGTTCAATGCGCCAGATTGTTTGCGGAACAGAAAATGAATGATGAGGCCGTCAACATTTATCAGTCCATTATAAAAGACCCGCGCACAACGCCCGCCGAACGGATAAATGCCGCCAGACAGGCCATCGCATTGCTGTCCGGCGCCGGCAAAATCAAGGCCGCCGGAGATATGCTTTCCGCCATCGCGGAAAAAGGCATGACCGAGGGGGAACAGCTTGAAGCTAAATTTATCCTCGGCAAATTCTATTTTGACCAGAAGCTTTACCGTCAGGCCGCAGATGTGTTTATTGATGTTTCATCCAGAAACAGCAAGTGGAAAACCGACAGCATGTTCTGGACAATGCAATCACTGATTAAGCTTGGCGAATACGCCACCGCGCTGGAAGTTGCCAGGAAAATACAAAAAGAGAACTCCGATCCGCAAATCGCCATGGAAACGGATTATTACCAATCATTTATCCTGGATAAACTGGAAAAATACGCGGAGGCCAGGGAAGGCTACCTGGTGTTTGTCAGAAGCAATCCGGATAACGAACATTCGCCTTCGGCATTGTTTGACGCCGGCAACATTTCATTCAGGCTGCGCGATTTTCCCAAAGCCGCGGAAATATTTAAAGACTTTGTAAAACGCTATCCGCAAAATCCGCTGGCGGCAAATGCTTTGTATAAATGCCTTTATGCCGCCTACTTCAACGGAGATACCGAAGAAATCGCCCGGATAAATGAGTTGCTGGAAAAGCAATATCTGAGCTCCCCTTTCGCCGTCGCGGCGTTTTTCTGGCAAGTGGATTACTTGAGAAACAGCGGCAAGCTTAAAGAGGCGGACCAGGTGCTTCAGCGAATCGGGCAGCTATATGCGGACAAGGAAGATATTGTCCCGCAGGCGCTTTACGACCGGGCAACCATTGCCGAAAGCCTTTCAGGCAGTTCCGCGGCCATGCAGTTCCTTCAGGAAATATTTGATAAATATCCGAACAGCAAAACCATGGCGGATGCTCTTTTCCTGGCCGGCAACATCTCCTCCGGCGGGGGAAATTATCCCGATGCCGCGGTTTATTACCGCAGAGCGGCGCAATTGCGGCCCGGCTCCGCATTGGAAATTGCCTCTCTCGGAAGAATCGGCGACTGCAATTACACGCAATACACCAAGACGCAGGAGGCTAAATACCTTAATAGCGCGATTGCGGAATATGAGAAAATTATGGCGATGAAAAACCTTAATCAGAATATTAAAGACCAGACATTGTATAAAATCGGCAAGTGCTATGAAGGACTGAATCAGGATGACAAAGCGCTGGAGTTTTTTACAGAATTGATTTATGGCTATAAAATTGACAAAAGCGACGGCGAAAACAAGATTAAGCCGGTATGGACAGTCAAAGCCGCTTACGCCGCCATCATGATATATATGCGGCAGGGAACTCCGGAAAGCGCCGCCGAGGCAATAAAAATATACCGGCACCTGGAATCAATGCAGCTGGAAACCGGAGAAGATTTCAGAAAAATCATTTCGAACATAAAGTCTAAATTCAGAATATAAAGTTTTAATCAAACAGAAGGAATTTTAATATGCTTTTCATGCAAATGATGAAAGATGGCGGACCGGTCATGTGGATTATTCTCGGTTGCAGTTTGATCGCGGTTTATTACTTCCTCGAAAAATGGTTTCAGTTTCACCGGGAACAGATAAACGTGAAAGAACTGGTGAAAGGACTGGTTAACGTATTGAAACGCGACGGGTTTATTGAGGCGATCAGCCTTTGCGATAATACTCCCGGGCCGGTCGCCCGAGTCCTGGCGGCGGCAATTCTGGCTTACGAACGCGGCGATGACGACCTCCGCCAGGCGATCGAAGATGCAAATATGGAGGAAATACCGAAACTGGAACGGCACGTCAATCTGCTGGCGACAATCGGCTATATCGCGCCGCTGCTGGGGTTGCTGGGTACCGTTTTGGGCATGATGCGCGCATTCCAGACGATTCACGCCAAAAGCGTTTACCTTTCCGCCGCGGACTTGTCCGGAGACATCAATATGGCGCTGATAACGATGGCGGCCGGCCTTTGCGTTGCAATTCCATGTTATATCGCATATAATTATCTGACCTCGCGCATTCACTCCATCTGTCAGGAAATGGAACGTGCGGCATCTGAAATCAATTACTTTTTCAAGCATCATAAATCAAACCGCAAACCGCAGGTAGAAAATGAGTAACCGCTATTCAGAAAGCTTCAAACCCAGGCTGAAACCGCTTTCCGGGCGGCCTGACCTGACGCCGATGCTGGGAGTGCTGTTTCTGCTGCTGATCTTTTTTATGCTCAGCAGTTCTTTCGTGCAGGTTTCCGGAATCAAGGTGGACCTGCCTGAAATCGGAACGAAAGGTACGCTGGGCGTCGAAAAGTTTGTCATTACCGTAACGATGACGGAGAACGGAAGTGAAATCTATTTTAACGAAAAAGTGGTCTCCTGGGAAACGCTGAAGCAGGAACTGGCAAATGTCAGCAACTATTCGACCTCGGCCACGGTTATTCTCAGGGCTGACCAGAAAACGCCGTTCGGCACCATCTCCAAAATAATGTCCATCGCGGAAAAAGCTAATTTGTCGGTCTTTATCGCAACTGTACCTCCAAAGAAAAAACAGGAAACAACGTTTGAGCAAAATGAGTAATGCCAGGCCGGATAGTTATCAGCGGATAATTATTGCAGAGGCGCTCGCGATCACCATATTATTCCATATGGCGCTGTTGTTTCTTTTCTCGTACAGTCCTCCTCAAATTAAGAACAATGACACGAAAACGCAGAAAATAGCCATGCTCAATCTGTACGATCATGAAAAATCCACCATGAAAGAACTCACCGCCTGGCTGGAATATCACGATCCTTCCCTGATTTCCCGTCCGGACCAGAAGTTCGGCTATGCCGTGCTGTGCCGCAATCCGAATTTTCGGCCGCCGCTCCCGGATCTGCCGCGGGAGAAAAAAATGGAGACCACCACCGTTTTTGAAAAGTTCAAAAAACTTTCCCCTGAAAATCAGCTGAAATATGATATATGCGCCAGATTTATCAACTATACTCCCACCCCGTTGCCGAAAGGGAAGAAGAACTTTGAAAGCCAAACCGCGACTAAGGGGAAATATCCGGTTGCCATCTATAGCGGCGGCGCTGAACTCAAACCTTTCTTTGAAACCCCGCTGCCGGAAAATCTGCGGAAAATCGCGGCAACCGCCAAACCATCCAAAATCTCGCTGGCATTTCAGGGGGAAGGCCTGATGCCGCGAGCTGCCATCGAAGAATCTTCCGGAGATCATGACCTCGACAGCGCCGCAATTAAAGAGATTCTGTTCAGCGCGGATAAGTTTTCGGCGGAATTGCTTAATCCGGGAGATTTTGTGACGATTACCGTACTATGGAATAAACCGGAGGTGGACAAATGATCGGACTGGACTTTGCCGACGGCCTTTTCATATATCTGACCGTCTGGCTGATAACCCTGGCAATATTGTGGGGCAGAGAGCTCTGGCGCCAGAAAGTCAACGACTGGAAAGTCAGCAGCAGCCAGCTTTTCACCTGCGATAAATGTCACTATGCTTTTCTGACGAAGGAAAACACGAATATCACCCGTTGTCCGCGCTGCAATTCAATGTGTCTTGTCCGCAAGAGACGCGGATTATAAGCGTTATAATGACGGAGAGACTTCCGTCACGATTTCCTTGAGCATGAATTCCGAAACTTCGATGATTTCCCCGTCCCGGCGGAAAGCTCTTTCCATGCGTTCAAAAATCTTGTTTCCGGCCTGTTGTTTCAGGCATTCCAAGTCGCCGACAATATGCATTTCCCGGCGGCAGCGGGTATGGGCGACATTAATCCGGTTGGGATTGTCAATAAAGCCGATGCCTTCGCCTTCATTGCTCCGGACATAGGAAATGATGACAACATCGCTTTCGCCCCCCTGAAAACTGTCGACCGTGGCAATCCGGGAGAGCAGGAAACGCCGCCAGCGCTCCTCGGAAATCTCCTCTCCCGGAACCAGCATCCGGACATGTTCCAGCGAGAGGTTATCCCGCAGGATTCCAACCTGTTTCCGATACGGAACAATCATGGAAATCTCTTCCAGCGGTCTCTTCTGCACCGCCCGGTAAAATACATAGCAGCAGATGAACGCTTCCGCCGGATTGGCCAGGCCCGGTTTCTGTCCTTCAATAAAAAGATGTTCGCGGCGTTTATTTAAAGGCAGCCCGGAAGTCGTATAAAATCTCAGGCTGGAAGGCGGATATTTCTGTTTTCGTTCATGATATGCCAGTTGATAATAATCCGCGCTTTCGCTGGCTTTGACCCCGGCGTCATAAAACAGCGTGGATGAAAACCGGAGCAGCCGCGGATTTTGGCAGCGATACGAACATTTGAGCATTATCACTGGAACCCCGCGCTGAAACGCCAGCCATTCCATTGCGCTGCCGGATACCATTGAATGATATTTCATGGGTACCGCTTTAAACTCGTCTTTTAACATTTGGTGGATTTTTGACGGCAAGGGAAATGGCGGAAGCTGCTGATGGTCGCCGAAAAGAACAACTCTTTTCCCCAGTTTGGCGCAGAGCAGAAATTCTTCCAGATTTGACATCCCGGCTTCGTCAAATATGATTACGTCATATTTGCCGTTCTGGTTCATATCATCAACCACGATCTCATCCCGCAGCAGTCCAACGTGCGTTCCCGCGTATATTCCGCCGATCTTCTGTTCATTTCTGACGGTTATAAAACGGTTGACGTTGCGGGCCTCGCCGATCCAGTTTTTTTCGGCCACATCCGGAGAAATGCTGTTGATATTTTTACCGAAACGCAACACCGGCAAATCACCGATGCGGCGGCAGATATTGTCTACGGCGGTATTTGACGGAGCTGCCACCAGAATGCGCAATCCCTGACGGCAAAGCTCCCTGACGACCTGTTCCAGCACAAAAGTCTTGCCGGTCCCGGGCGGCCCCTGAATCAGCACGACTGCATTTGACGGATTGACGGCGGCGGTCCAGGCCTGCCGCTGCGATAGATCCATTAATGCCGGCGCGCCTTCCGGATTGCCGGGCGTGAAGTTGAACGGACTAAGCGCCAGAATATATTCCAGCGCTCCAAGTTTATCTTTTATGTCACCGGTTTTGACGGCGCTCCATAACTCGTTAACGGCGGACGAAAGATAACTGCCCGGACTCCGCTGAAGACGCGCAAAAAGACGGTCAATATAGTTTTCAACCGTAGCGGCAAAGTCGCTGCGGAGGCGTCCGAATATAATGTTTCCGTCAAAAATATCTATTTTAAAAGTGCCGAATACATCTTTTTCGCCGCGCAGATAAACGTTCAAGACATCGCCCTGGGCCAGCGGAATTTCCGGGTTGGTGTGCATTTTAAACGGAACGTCCAGGTCGCCGCGGTCGCCAATAATTTCGGCATCCATAAACGTCAGGACGAACTCCCGTTCATTTTCCGCTTCAAGCCGGCAGGCGGTATTTAAGAAATTCAGATCAGAACTGATTTCCCAGGGGGTTTTTGACGGAATGACGGCCGGCGCAACCCGTCCGGAGAGCATCGGGGAGTCGCCATTGTCTTCAGGTTCCTGTTGCGCGGCATAACTTCCGTCAAGCGGCAGGCTGAGTTGACGGCTGATTTCGTCAGTTGCCATGTCCGCCGAGGCTTTTTTAATCAGACTCTTCATAAAAAATGCGGAAAGCCGTTTCATGGTGGCAATGGCGCGGGGATTATGTACCGCGCCGATACCGTCAAGCGCTTCGATAAATTCTTTTTTCGTCAGGCTTAAAACATTCCGTGACGGATATGTGCGGTTGGTGTATGCGATGACGTCATAAATAATCTCCAGCCGTTCTCCATGCGTCAGTTCGTCGGTATCCAGCATAACCAGATCATTCTCCTGGATGCGAGGCTCTCCGTCGGAAAATGTAAGCAGGTATTTCTGTACCCATTCTTTCGTCTCCAAAAGCAAGGCCGGACTGACGTTTTCCGCGTCCCATATAAAGTATCCCGTCTTTTCCCCGTCATAATGCGGCAGGGTAAACGGCGTGCCAAGCAACTCAAACTGGTCTCCGTCCAGCAGAAACGGAACCGGAGACTGTACCGTCTCCCACAGCTCATAGAACTCTCTTTTCATCACCCGTTCCGGAGATGTCTGCCAGAGGCGCTTTCCTTCTTCAAAATAAGAATTAATTTTACTGATTTCAGAATTCAATATTCAAATCCGCTATTTTACATTAAATGCAATAAGGAAGGCAAATTTTCTTTCATCAATAGACATCCGGCAGACTCAAAAGTCAAGACTTGAACAGTTGTTCCGCATGAATACACAAAGCATATTCATGCGGTATGAAGGCATCAATCCTTAGTTGGCGACGATGTTGACCAGGCGTCCGGGAACACAGACCACTTTACGGACGGTTTTATCGGCAATCAGCAGTTGAACCTGTTCCGAGCCGAGCGCTATTTTTTCCATCTGCTCAATGGTTGAATCCGCGGGAATCATCAGCCGCACCCTGGGTTTGCCCATGAACTGGACGGCAATCTCAATTTCATCCGCTTTGATGAGTTCCGGGTCGTAAGCCGGCCAGGCGACGTAGGCAATGGTGTCCTGATGGCCGAGTTCGCGCCACAGTTCCTCCCCGATATGCGGGGCAAACGGCGCCACCAGTTTTACAAAAGTATCGGCGGCTTCGCGGGGCAGCGCTTCCTGTTTGGAAAACTCGTTGACGAAGATCATCATCTGGCTGATGGCGGTATTGAAGCCGAAAGTGTCCAGGTCATCGGTAACTTTCTTGATCGTATAGTGTAACACGCGCAATTGCTCGCGGCTGCATGGCTCATCAATGATTTTGCTCTCGGTAATCAGACGCCAGACACGCTTCAGGAAACGGTAAACGCCTTCCACGCCGTTGGTATTCCACGGTTTGGTCGCTTCGAGCGGCCCCATGAACATTTCATACAACCGCATGCTGTCCGCGCCGTATTCGCGGATAACATCGTCCGGATTGACGACATTTTTCAGGGATTTCGACATTTTGGCCGGGAATTCAATCAGTTTCTCGCCGGTCTGCTTACGCACCGGCCCGTCAGGGAGGACTTCCACCTGATCGTTCGGCACCAGCGCGCCGCGCGAATCCTTGTAGGACAGCCCCAGGATCATCCCTTGATTAATCAGTTTGGTGAACGGCTCTTTAGTGGAAACATAGCCCAGATCGTACAGCACTTTGTGCCAGAAACGGGAATAAAGCAGATGCAGCACCGCGTGTTCCGCGCCGCCGACATACAAATCGACCGGCATCCAGTATTTCTCTTTCGCCGGATCAAACGCGGCCAGGGCGTTGTGCGGGTCAATGTAACGCAGATAGTACCAGCAGGAACCGGCCCATTGGGGCATGGTGTTGGTTTCGCGGCGGCCTTTCATGCCGGTGACGGGATCGGTGTAGCCGATCCAGTCTTCGGCCTTGGCCAGCGGTGACTCGCCGTTGCCGGAAGGCTTGAAGTCGGCCAGCTTCGGCAAAGCCAGCGGCAGTTCGGATTCGTCAACCAGACGGATTGAACCGTCTTCCATGTGAATGACCGGGAACGGCTCTCCCCAGTAACGCTGACGGCTGAACAGCCAGTCGCGGAGTTTGTAATTCACGGTGAATTTACCGATGCCGCGGGCTTCGAGCCATTCCGTGGCGGTGCGTTTCGAATCATTGACTTCCATGCCGTTGATGTCCAAACCGTCGTTATTGGCGGAATTGATCATCCTCCCGTCGCCCGCCCAGCAGGCGCGTCCGGCATGAACGTCGTCAATATTCACTTTTGCCGCTTCGGCTTCTTTTTTGTCAGGGTCAATGATGCAGCGGACCGGAATGTTGAATTTCTGCGCGAACTCGAAGTCGCGGGTATCGTGTGACGGCACCGCCATGATCGCGCCGGTACCGTAACTGATCAGCACATAGTCGGCGATCCAGATCGGAATCTGCTCGCCGTTAACCGGATTAAGCGCATATGCCCCGGTGAAAACCCCGGTTTTTTCGGTGCTTAATTCAGTGCGGTCCATATCGCTCTTGAATGCCGCTTCGGCGCGGTAGGCGTCAACTGCCGCTTTCCGCGCGGCGGTAGTGATTTTGTCCACCAGGGCATGCTCCGGCGACAGCACCATGTAAGTCGCGCCGAACAGCGTGTCCGGGCGGGTGGTGTAAACGGTTATAACATCATCGGTTGCCGCCACCTTGAAATGCACTTCCGCGCCGGTGGATTTGCCGATCCAGTTGCGCTGCATTTCCTTAATGCCTTCCGACCAGTCGAGCTCGTCCAGGTCCTGCAACAGGCGTTCGGCATAAACCGTGATTCTCAGCATCCACTGCTTCATCGGTTTGCGGACGACGGGATGATCGCCGCGTTCGCTGCGTCCGTTGATTACTTCCTCATTCGCCAGCACGGTGCCCAGCGCCGGACACCAGTTCACCGCCACCTCGCCAATGTATGCCAAACCCTTCTTGAAGAGCTGTAAAAATATCCACTGCGTCCATTTGAAATATTCCGGATCGGTGGTGTTGACCTCGCGATCCCAGTCATAGCTGAATCCCAGCGCCTTGATCTGCTTCCGGAACATGTTGATGTTGCGTTCGGTGGTAATGCTGGGATGAGTGCCGGTTTCCACCGCATATTGTTCGGCGGGCAGGCCGAATGCGTCCCAGCCCATCGGATGCAGGACATTGAAGCCGCGCATCCGCTTATAACGGCAGACAATGTCCGTGGCGGTGTAGCCTTCCGGGTGGCCTACGTGCAGACCGGCGCCGCTGGGATAGGGAAACATGTCCAGCGCATAATATTTCTGTTTGCCGGAAAAATCATCCGCCTTGAAGGTCTTATTCTGTTCCCAGTAATCCTGCCATTTTTTCTCTATCGCGGTAAAATCATATTCCCGTGTACTCATCGCTATTCTCTCTGTAAATTATCTGATTTAATTGTTTCTGTGTAAAAGATATACAATATACACAAAACATTCTCTTTTGCAATATTCATTCCTTCCATCCGGAATGCTTTGTTATAATCCGGGAGTTCTGGGAATAATGGGAATAATGAGAATAATGGGATATTACCGCAACCACATTTTGAAAGGAGATTCAAAAAGTGGTTGCTCTTTACCGTTTATCAGCGGCTTACGGCTTCTTCAGTTTTTCCGCGATTTTATCTCTGAGCATCTCAAAGCCGCCGGATTTGAGCGCAAAATGTGCATAAAACTTATGCGCATCCCCGACGGCATAGCCGCCTTCCTCATACATGGCCGACTGCGCCACATAACCGATGCAGCCGTCAGTATAACCGGCGACATAAAGTTTTTGAATGCCGGTCAAAGCCCTGAGCTGTTCCGCCATTTTTGAAAAAACTTCGGCGTTTATTCCGACTAGTGTCAGCGGTCCCATCTTCAAGATGTGGAGATATGCCATTGCCGGCTTGAGCGGCCTTTTCTTTTCAATGATTTCGCTTGTTTCTTCGCTCCAGATGCGAATGGCTTCGCGGAAACGCCGGGTAAAAAAATCGTCTTCTTTTGAGTCAAAATAGCGCTGGTGGTTTTCTACGATTTTTGCCAGCTCTTCCTTGGTGATTATATTCAGAGGAAGTTCGAGTTCGGTAAAGGACGCTGATAACGCATCGCCGGAACATTGAGCAAGGCGCGAAATTTCCGAGACGATACTGTCGCCCAGAATTGTTCCCGCCTTTTCGACGCCGGAATAATCATCCGCCACCTGCGCCGGGTTGATATTCCCGCATCCGCCGTTAGTCAGAAATACGGCCGGGTTGCCTTTGATAAGGGAACTTGCCCGGACTGCGGCAAACCCCGCGACATCCGAGGAAATCTTGCGGTTATTGCTCGACAGGCCGACATTGTGCATGGCAAAATTAGTAAATACTGCTTTGAACGTGCCGTCTTTTCTTTTAAACGCAAGCACCGGAAGGGCTTTGTCGACGTGGGAGTTTTTAGCTGATTTTGTGCGGTCAACCGATATGCCTTCAACCGCAGACTCCGAAAAATGCATGGTAACATCTTCCGTATTCCGCAGAGCATCCTTTACCCCGTCAAGGATGGTTTTTTCAAGGAAGTCAACATAAGCCGGATTGACGTCCCCGCATTTCCGCAGGAACACGGTCGCCGGGCCGGCATGGGTATGCGTGGCGGAAAGCACGACATTGACCGTGTCAATCGCCAAAGCTTTCGCAACCGCATTGCGGATCTGCCAGGCCAGTTCATTTGAAAAACCAATGAGATCGCAATGTATCCAAACTATCTTATTCCCATGACTTTCGAGATATAACGTTCTGGCGTAGAGTTCGTCATATTTCCCGATGGAGGGCTGTTCCCTCAAAAGGTAACCGCATAATTCGATCCCCGGTTCGGGCGTAATAAGTTTTTCAGATGTTCCGATTTTCATAATAGTGCTTACTTTTTATAGTTAGTCAACTCTTTTCTGTTTTCATACACTTTAGCGATGGCCGCCGCGATATCGTCCATATCTTTCTTAGTTCCAAGAAGAACACTCTGGTGCATCCAGCAGCCTTCCCCGCTCGCCGCTTTTTCCGCGACCGGACATTTGGTCTTGGTATAATCCAGCGACTTGTTTGTATGTTTCCACTCGGTAAATGATGCAAACTGCTTTTTCACCATGAACGGCTGCTGGTAGATGAGTGTGCTGTAACCTTCGCAGGCCGGAATTCCTTCCGCGGTGAGCGCCGCAAGGAAAGTTTTTCTTGGGATGCCGAAAACTTTGGCGTCATAACGGAAAAGATAGAGATGATACGCCAACCTGGTGGATTCTTTTTTTCTCGCTAGCGGCCTGATGCCGGGGATCAGGGAAAGTTTCTTATCTAAATATGTCCCGTTCTGCTCGCGTTTCTCGGTTTCTTTATCAAGTTTCTTCAACTGTTCATTCAGGATTACGGCCTGGAACTGGGACAACCGGTAATTGCTGCCGAGATTTTCATGCTGGTACCAGGCGCCGTCTCTTACCCTGCCGCAGTTTTGAATGCTCCAGCATTTGTCCGCAAGTTCTTTATTGTTTGAAACAATCGCGCCGCCTTCGCCCGAGCACAGGTTCTTGCTCGACTGGAAAGAAAAACTGCCGATGTCGCCGATGGAGCCGACCCGCTTGCCTTTGTATTCTGCCCCGTGTGCGTGAGCACAGTCTTCAATAACATAAAGTTTATATTTTTTGGCTATTTTCATAATTTTATCCATATCGGCCGCCTGGCCGCCGAGATGAACCGGAATAATCGCTTTGGTGCGCGGAGTTATTGCCGCTTCAATTTGCTTCGGGTCGATACAATAGGTGTCAGGGTCGATGTCCGCGAAAACAGGCACGCAGTTGGCTTCGATGACGCTGGTGGCCGTCGCAAGGAAAGTATAAGGCGGCACGATCACTTCGGCCCCCGCTTCAATACCGCAAGCCAGCAAGGCGTTGCGAAGGGTGTTCGAACCGTTGGTCATGGTCACGCAATATTTGCAGTGCTGATATTCGGCGAATGCTTTTTCAAATTTTTCAGTTTCAGTTCCGCCGTATCCCCACACGCCGCTGTTAAGCACTCTCAACAGGCCGTTTGCTTCATTCTTCCCGTATTGAGGCCACGCCGGGAATTTTTTTCCTTCTCTGATTTTCTGTCCGCCTAGAAGGGCCAACGCTGATTTTGTTTTGACTGCCATATGATTTAACTCCTGTTTGATTGCTTTTTAATTAATGCTTTATTTGACTCTATGCTATTATTATAAATGAAAAAATATTTAAAACAATGGATAAAATCGTCATCAATAATGCCAATATTGACCATATAATCAATTGCAAAGCGCATTGCCGGCGTTACTTCATCATGTATTTTTAAGCCATCTCGAAAATGCCGCGGGACTGGAAAAGCCAAGCTCTTCGGAGATTTGTTTCTTATTTTTGCCTCTGGCCGCAAGTTCGCGGTATTTCTCCTGTCTGCATAAATTGATAAACGCCAGCACAGAACTGCCGGTGACGGCTTTAAATATTTTGGCAAAATGAAATTTACTGTAGCCGGCGATATAGGCCAAGCCGGCAATATCGAGATTCCTGCCGCCGGTTTCCCGGATATGCTCGACAATGGCATTAATTACCGTCTGATGATGCAGCTCAGTTTGCCTGTCCTCCACCCCGAACGACTTATTGTAACCGGCCTTGCATAGTTCCAGCAGGAGACCGCCAAAAGCATGTTTGGCGGATGAGCTCAGAAATTTTTTATCAAGCTGCTCGTTCGCCGCAAGTTCATTCCAGGCATTGATAAATGACAGCCCGGCGGGGTTATATCCGCTGAATGTATAGTTGAAATCATTATTGCCCTGTCCTTTGCGGCTTGTTCTGCCGCAAGGCGTACTGGTAAAAATGGTCTTATTGACAATCCTGAACCACAAATGCTTTATGTGGCCGCAAAAAGGCGGATAATATAAGTCATGTTTTTCATTCGCATCAATCAGAAATATGGTTCCCGGCTTGCTTTGATAAGTAATGTCGCCAAGCGTGAAGCAGCTGGTTCCGGACAATACCAGCATTACTTCCCGATGCTGGTGAACGTCGCTGTTTTGGGTAATCCATTCCAGGTATTTCCGGTCAGGCGCTACTGGCGGAAGTTCTGAAATTACGGAAGACACTAAACGCCATTTTGAGTATGACAAAAGTATCGCGAGATCATCTTCGCTGAAATAGGCGTTTTTCATGGCAAATCCTTGATTATAGCAAGAAGTGTTAAGCTTTAGCACTAAATAATAATTGACGGATCGCAATAGTCAAGTGTATAATATAATTAAACTTAAAATCATTGAATGGTTAAACTTAAAATTGTTGGAGACAAATCATGTACGAAATGGGCAAAGCGGAAATAGATGCGGTCATTAAAGTATTAAAAAGCAGACAGTTTATGCGTTATCGCGGCGGCGAAGGCGGTTTTACGGAGACGTTTGAACGTGACTTGTGCGCCAAATTCAACGTTGCTCATGCGCTGACGGTCAACAGCGGCACCAGCGCCCTGATCTGCGCACTGGCGGCAATGGGCGTCGGCCCCGGCGATGAAGTCATTGTTCCGGCATATACCTGGGTTGCCAGCGCGCTGGCTCCGCTGGCGGTCGGCGCAGTCCCGGTGATCGCCGATATTAATGACACCCTCACTATCGATCCGGCGGATATTGAGCGTAAAATAACGAAATACACCAAAGCCATCATTCCGGTGCATATGATTAATCTGGCCTGCGACATGAATGCCATCATGAAACTTGCCAAAAAGTATAAACTGCTGGTATGTGAAGATGCCTGCCAGGCGGTCGGCGTTTCTTATCGTGGAAAACGGCTGGGAACCATCGGCCATACCGGGGCCTACAGCTTCAACCAGTATAAAAATATCACCTGCGGCGAAGGCGGCGCGGTGGTGACCAACGATGACCGCACTTATGAACGCTCATTGATGTATCACGACGCCGGATCTTTCACCCGGAACTATGCGTCTTCCGTAAAAGAACCGTTCTTCCCCGGCGTCAATTACCGCGTCTCCGAGGTTCAAGGAGCTATCATGGGCGAGCAGTTGAAGCGGCTGGACGGCATTCTCGCAAAATTACAGGAAAGGCGGAAGATCATGGTTGATATTTTTGCCGGAACGAATAAATTCAAAGTAGCGGAGCATAATGCTGAAGCCGATGCCGTCGGGCTGGCAATCATTTTTGACAGTCAAAAAGAGGCGCAGGCCTTTACTAAAAAGCACAAAACCGGGTTGCTGATTGAAACGGGAAGACATGTCTATACCAACTGGGAACCGCTGCTGGAACAACGGTCGTTCCATCCCAAAATGAATCCGTTCAACTGGACGCAGCGGAAAGTCGTTTACACCCGGGATATGTGCAAGCCGACGCTGGACATTCTTGCCCGCGCGATGAATATCGGCACTCCGTACAATTTGAACTTGAAAGACGTTAAAGCTTTCGCGAAAAAACTGATTGCATAATATGTTGAACAAGCAAAATGTCACAATTGTCGGCTTCGGGGACTCCATTACGGAGGCGGTTGTCGGTATGCCGGATGAAAATAAAAGATGGCTCAGTATTCTGCGGGAAAAGCTTTCAGAAAACTTTAAAAAGTATGCGTTTAGAGTTATTAATTCCGGTATCGGGGGAAATTCCGCACGGGAAGCGATGGCGCGCTTTGAAAAAGACGTGGCGGCAAAAGAACCTGATTTTGTAATATTGGAATTTGGCGGCAACAATGAAGACCTCGCCAATCCTGACCGCATAGTCCCACTCGAAGAATTCAAAACTCTTTTAGACAAATATAAGCAGGGTTTGCCGGCAAAAACTAAAACAATAATTGTGACATTTCCGCCGGTACTGGATGATTTGCACGCCTATGGCAAAAATCCGGCATTTAAAGCGCATTATCAGAATACAGGCGGAATTGACAAGTCGGTGGAGCCTTACCGGGAAACGACCAGAGAATTCGCAAAAATAAACGGGTTCCCGGTTTATGATCTTCATAAAGAACTGCTTTCATCGGGGCAGTTAAATGGCAAAATGACTTATACAATGGCCGATGGTGTTCATCTGACTCAGGAAGGCAACACAATCCTTACGGAAGGGGTGTTTAAAGTTTTGAAAGATATGCTAAAACAAATTGAGGATTAAATTATGTCATCAATGAATAATGGATTTAAAGCCGGTTTCGGACGTACTGACGTAACCCCGGAATTAGGAGTGCGGCTCGGCGGATACGGCGTGAAAGAGCGCCCGGCGGAAGAAATTCTCGACCGCCTGCATTCGACCGCGATGGTGCTGGAACAGGACAACCTGACGGCAGCGGTAATCAATCTTGACTGGATATGTATTGATGAAGACCTCGTTGCGCGTATCCGCCGCGGCGTCAACCAGCGCACCGGAATCCCGGAGAAGAACGTTTCCGTATGCACGACGCACAGCCACTCCGTCCCGAACACGCTTAACTTCTGGGGCTGGGGCGAGCAGGAAACCGCTTATATCGAGTCGGTACTGCCGGAAATAATCCGTTCAGTCGAGCTGGCGAAGAAAAATCTGTGTGAAGTTAAAGCCGGGTTCGCCACTACTGCAAGCCTGACCGGCGTCAACCGGCGCGGCACATCGGAAGACGGATCCATCAATTTCAGCGCCGATCCCAACGGCTTTTTCGATCCGACAATGACGGTGGTGCATTTTAAGTCTGAATCCGGTGATGCCGGCATCCTGGTGCATTACGGGGCGCACGGCACGGCGATGGGCAGCAACCGTCTGGTGTCGCGCGACTGGTGCGGCGTGATGAAAGACCGCATCGAGACCCAATTTGCCGCTCCGGTACTCTTTTTGAACGGGGCTGTCGGCGATGTCGGCCCCCGCACGAACCATCGCATTGCCGGCGGGCTTTCGGCCGGGGTCGGCGACGGCATTCCTGCCGTCCTCGAAGTCGGCTACCGCGCCGCCACTGACGCCATCCGGGCGCTGATGTCTATTCATGAATGGCGCGGCGAGCTTAAACTTGAAGTCTTGACGGAAGATATTTTTCTGCCCTATGCTCCGCTGGCCCCGCTGGCGGACGCCGAACGGGAACTCGCCAAATGGGAGCCTCAAAAAGAGGAATGGGGAACTCCGATGTGTGAATACAGACATAACCGCGCGGTTATTGAGGCCTATAAGCAGCCGCTGCTCAACGGCAGAAATTTCACCCAGACGATCACCTGTATCGGACCGCTGGCAATCGTGCCGATGCCGGGCGAGATGTTCTCCGGCATTTCTCTCAGGATCAGACACGGCAGCCCGTTCCAATATACGCTTTGCTGCAGCGTGTCGAACGGCTCATTGAGCTATCTGCCGGCCCGCGAAGCGCGGCACCGCGGCGGCTATGAATGCTGGGTGGGCAAGGCCGTCGGCGCATATCTGCTGGCGGACAACATTGATGACGCGCTGGTTGAACAAAACCTGAAACTGCTGCGTAAAATTTCCTGAGATGGTCGGTCCCGCCGCAACTAATCGGCGTGGATTTCGGCATTGATGCGCAGGATTTCCTCCAGTCTGGCGGCGGCGGTTTCCCAGGCGGCGGATACGTCGTCGATTTCCTGCTGCACGTCATGCAGGCGGCGGTTGAGCGCGGCATAATCGGAAACCTGCTGATTGAGCGTCTGCTGGATAAGGTCGGCCTTTTCGGCTTCGAGGCGTTCAAGGGCGCTTTCCGAAGTTGAGACGGCCTTTTCGGCGGCTTTTTTCTCGCCCTGGAGTTCCTGCCTCAATCTGGCGCGTTCTTTGCGGCGTTCCTTGCTCTGGCTCGGGTTTTTGTCGCCGGCGTCATTTTTGTCTTCAAGTTCGGCATAGCCTTCTTCGGACAGTTTCTGCTGATAATATTCATAATCGCCGTAGTATTTTTTGATGCCCGGCGGACGCATGGCAATGATGGTGGTGGCGACATTTTCGACGAACTCGATATCATGGCTGACCAGACAGACCGTTCCGGCGTATTCTATCAGCGCCTGTTGAAGCGCCTCGCAGGCGGCAATGTCCAGATGGGTGGTCGGCTCGTCCAGGATCAGCAGATTCGGGGGATTGACGAAAATCCTGGCGAAACAGACCCGGATTTTTTCGCCGCCGCTCAGCACTTTTGTCGGCTTGTACACATGGTCGCCGCAGAAACCGAAGGAGCCGAGGATAGACTGCAATGAATTGATCGGAATCTTCTCCGACATCGCGTTTTTCACCACGTCATATACGGTCTGTTCCGGCGGCAGAATGTCCGCGAACTCCTGCGCCTGGTAACCCCGGATGATATTGTGCCCCATCGTCACTTTGCCGGCGTTCGGAGTCAGTTGTGCGGCAATCATCTTCAGCAGCGTCGTTTTGCCGGTGCCGTTATAGCCGACAATCGCCACTTTGTCGCCGCTGTCGATCTGGAGCGAGACGTCTTTCAGAATCAATTCGCCCGCATTGTAAGCGAAAGACAGGTTCTCGATCCGTACCGCTTCCGCGCCCGAGGGCGGCGGGGGCGGAATCAGAATGGTGCCGGTAAAACGCAGATCGTCCGGCAGCACAATGTCCTCCATTTTGTCCAGCGTCTTCATCATGCTCTGCGCCTGGGAGGCTTTGGAACTTTTTGCCCGGAAACGCTCAATGGTCCGCGTAAGCTGCTCTTTTTTCTTGTCCTGGTTGCGTTTGGCGGCTTCCAGCGTTTTGGCCCTGAATTCGCGTTCGCGGCGGTAGAAATCGTAATCCCCCGGATATCTGGTCATTGCTCCACCATTGATTTCCAGGGTTATATTGGTGAGCTTTTTCAACAAAAAACGGTCATGCGAGATCAGCAGCAGCGTGCCGTTGAACGCTTTCAGGAAGCGGCACAGCCACTCGACCGCGGGAATGTCGAGGTAGTTTGAAGGTTCGTCCAGCAGCAGGATGCTCGGATTGCCGATCAGCACTTTGGCCAGTCCGGCGCGCATCTGCCAGCCGCCGCTGAACGTGCTCAGCGGACGGGAGAACGCCTGGACGTGAAATCCCAGGCCGCAAAGCGCGGCTTCCGCTTCGCTGCGCAACCGGTAACCGCCCATCTGCTCGAATTTTGCCTGCAACTCGCCGTGTTCGCGCAGCAATGCCGCACTTTCCTTCTCCGTCAGCGTGCTTTCGTGCAGCAGGTGGTCTATCTCCCGCAGCCGGGCGGCGGACGCGGAGAGTTCGGGAACGGCATCGGCGACATAATCCAGCAGCGACAGTTCGAACCCGCTGGACGGCAACTGCTGCCGCAAATAGCCGATGGTCATGCTTTTCGGCAGACCGACCGAACCTTTGTCCGGCAATACGTCGCCGCAGATTATCCCGAAAACCGTACTTTTGCCGGAACCGTTAGGGCCGACAAAGCCCACCCGCTCGCCGGGGTTGATCCGGAAAGAGACGCAGTCCAGCAGCACCTGCTCGCCGTAGCTTTTGTAAACGTTTTTAAAATCAATCATTATATTTGGATGTCTTTGTTTATATAAATCCAGTAGTCAGTAGTCAGAATTCAGTAGTCAGAATGAAAGACTTAAATTCAGAATTCAGAAGACAGAAGTCAAAATGCAGAATAGAAAATCCTGAGATTTCTTTACTGTTTGTTTTCATTTCCACTGTCTCCTGATTTCCGGCTTTATTCTTTGTCTTCATTTATTCTGACTTCTGATTTCCGACTTTATTCTTTGTCTTCATTTATTCTGACTACTGACTTCTGATTTCTGACTTCTGATTTCTGACTTCTGATTTCTGACTTCTGATTTCTGATTTCTGATTTCTGACTACTGACTACTGACTACTGACTACTGACTACTGACTACTGACTACTGACTACTGACTACTGACTTCTGACTACTGACTACTGACTACTGACTACTGACTTCTCTTGTCACTTTTTAAAGATGAAATATACCGCGCCCATGAGGCACAGTCCAGCCCAAAGGTAATTCAATTTGAGTCCTTCTTTCATGTAAAGGAAGGCGAACGGCACAAACACGCATAAAGTAATCACCTCCTGGACGATCTTTAATTGCGCCAGGCTCATCGTCTGGTGCCCGATACGGTTCGCCGGCACTTGGAGCATGTATTCGAAAAAAGCGATCCCCCAGCTTATCATGATGGCGATAAATACCGGTTTTGAGGTAAGATTTTTCAAATGCCCGTACCAGGCAAATGTCATAAACACATTTGACATTACCAGCAAAACTACCGTTTTAACAACATTGCCATCCATCTCTTTAACTCCTGCAAAAAAGTTAACTCTTTAATGCTAACCTGTTATCTTAAGATTAAAAGCTGTTTTTTCAAGTGCTGTGACAAGATTATCTTTAACTAATCCTGGCGCCATCCCGCGTTTCCATAATCAGGGAATACAGGGAATACTGGGAGGACTGGGAATCATGGTAGGAACTGCTGCTGCAAAACCATTTTGGACAGCCCTTGAGCATATTTTGGACACCAGGCCATCTGTCCAAGACGGACTTGTCAGACTAGTCGGACCTGTCGGACAAGACGGACGACTTGGCCATTTTGGACACCCCCGCGCCTCATTCTGGACACCAGCCACCCACATTTTGGACAGGCCTTGAGCATATTTTGGACACCAGACCGCTATACCTGTCCGACAAACGGACTTGTCGGACAAGACGGACGACTTGGCCATTTTGGACACCCCCGCGCCTCATTCTGGACACCGGCCACGCACATTTTGGACAACGCTTTTATGGGGCCTATGGGTCTTATGGGGCCTATGGGTCTTATGGGGCCTATGGGTCTTATGGGTTCCAAACCATTTTGGACCCGGTCTGCCCACATTTTGGACCCCACTGCTTCCGGTGTAGCGTCCTCTCTCTGAGAGGGTATTCTGAAACCTTCCGTCCGATACGGACGGCGCTACAACAAAACCATTTTGGACACCTCCGCACCACATTTTGGACACCCCTGCCCAATCCCAATTCTCATTCTTCGCATAATTCCCATGCTTTGTTTTGCCGGCAGTCAGCCTAATGGACACCATGGACTTCTATGGACTCTATGGACTGCCGGGCCGGACAACTGTCACATGTTTTGTTTTCCAGCCCATAGGCCTCATAAGACCCATAGGACCCATAGGACCCATTCTCTTCCGGCCCACGGACGATACGGACTGCACGGACAACCGTCTG
>CAIKZE010000015.1 GCA_903831825.1 uncultured Lentisphaeria bacterium
ACCCTGAATTCCCTAAAATTGTAACTACGCGTTGATATAAATATTGAAAATTAAGCGACAATTGCAAGATTGTCGCTTGAGTTTTGCGCAAAACATAGTTACATTGTATATAATGTAACTATGGAGATAAAATAAAATGTCAAGTCAAACACACCATCACAACAAAAAGACCGGCGTGACTTATGTCTATTCAGTCGAAAGCTATTGGGACAAAGCAAAAAAGCGTCCCGCCAACAAGCAGGTCTGCCTGGGCAAACTGGACAAGGAAACCGGTGAGCTCATTCCTTCGAAACGCATCAATGGAATTGGCAAGCGTGCCGCGTCCGCGCCGGAAGTGACGGCGACTTCCCTGGTTGTCGGTCCGTATCTTTTGCTTGAAAAATTGACTGGGCAGACCGGCCTTGATTCAATGTTGAAGAAATGTTTTCCGGAACTTCATGACGCCATTCTCAGTATGGTTTATTTTATTGTCCAGAAAGGACTTGCGCTGTCACACTGCGAACCGTGGAGCGCGGGGCATCTGCATCCATTTGGCGATATCATGCTCAGTCAGCGGATCAGCGAATTGCTGCCCCGCATTACAGAAGACGGGCGGCAGAAATTTTTGTCGCTATGGCTTTCCAAGCTGCTTGAGAACGATTATCTCTGCTATGACATTACTTCTGTGTCGTCATATTCAGCAAACAATGAATATGTCAAATACGGTTACAACCGTGATAAAGAGCCGCTTCCTCAAATCAATCTTGCGATGCTGTTTGGCCAGAACA
The DNA here is from genome assembly GCA_903831825.1 of uncultured Lentisphaeria bacterium. Lineage (GTDB taxonomy): Bacteria > Verrucomicrobiota > Lentisphaeria > Victivallales > Victivallaceae > CAIPAT01. Next base: position 768 of record CAIKZE010000015.1, read on the forward strand.
GCCGGCTTCCGGCCTACTACCGGCGCATGCCCGGTAACATCACCGATGTGGCTACCTTGAAAACGACGATGCAGGCGCTGGATTTTCTCGGCAGCGCCGTGATCCATTTCGTGCTGGATCGCGGCTTCTACAGCGAGGACAACGTCGATGAACTGTTCCGGCGGAAGCACAAGTTCACCATTGCCGTTCCGGCCGGACGCAAATGGGTTGAAAAAATCTTTGATCAGTATTATGAAAGCATTCAGTCACCGAATAACTATCTGCAGATTGACGACGACGAAGCATTGTATGTCAAAACCGTGCTGCATAAATGGGGTAAAGGCGAACGGCGTTCGTACTTGCACATCTACTTCAATGCCAGGCAGGCAGCCGAAGAGTTTGACCGCTTCACTCGCGAGTTGCTCAAATACAAAGACGAGCTGGAGACGAGCAAAAAAATCAAGGAACATGAAGAATACTACGATCGTTACTTTATCATAAAAGAGACCCCGAAACGCGGAATCAGAATATTGTTTAATGATGCGGAAATAGAGAAACACAGAAAACGTTATGCCGGTTTTTTCTGCATCCTCTCCAATGCCGTCAAACTGCCGCTGGAGGCATTGAATGTCTACCGCACCAAGGATGTCGTTGAAAACAGCTTTGACGACCTGAAAAACCAGCTTGACATGAAAAGGTTGCGGATACATACATCCGCGGCGATGGATGCCAGGATGTTCCTGCAGTTTCTGGCCCTGATATACATCTGTCAAATCCGCAATGCCATCCAGAAAGACCGGATACTCAGAAACCTGACTGTCAGAGAAGTAATGGAAGACATGGAAACTTTGGTACGAATAAAATATTCCCATCGTTACGGACAGTTATATACAGAAACAAATCCGATTCAGCGGAAAATTATGGA
>CAIKZE010000016.1 GCA_903831825.1 uncultured Lentisphaeria bacterium
ACTCCAAAGTCTCGGAGTAATTGAAGAAAAGTACCACAAGCATCCTGCTTGTGATTTTACTCAAGCTGGAAGCTTGAGGTACTCTGGGCTTTTGCAAACTGATAGATATTGGTTCAACGAGACTCCAAAGTCTCGGAGTCGGGTGTCCAAAATAAGAAGCGAGAAAAGTTGAAAGCGAGAAAAGCGAGAAAAGTTGAAAAGCAGGGAAGCAAAAACATTCTGTTCAACGAGACTCCAAAGTCTCGGAGTCGGGTGTCCAAAATGGTTTTTGTTGTAGTGCCGTCCGTCTCGGACGGGGTTTTAAATCCTCCTTCTCAGAGAGAGGGCACGATACCGGAACAGATGTCCAAAATGGGAGAGGAAACGAATAACCGTTATGTTCAACGAGACTCCAAAGTCTCGGAGTAATTGAAGAAAAGTACCACAAGCATCCTGCTTGTGATTTTACTCAAGCTGGAAGCTTGAGGTACTCTGGATTTTTGCAAACTGTATAGATATTGTGTTCAACGACACTCCATTGACTCGGAGTCGGGTGTCCAAATGAGCTTGGGATGTGTCCAAAATGGGGTTTATTGTAGTGCCGTCCATATCGGACGGGGTTTCAAATCTTCCCTCTCAGAGAGAGGGCGCTACAACGGAAGCATGGGGTCCAAAATGAGGCAATTAGGTGTCCAAAATGGGGTTTATTGTAGTGCCGTCCGTATCGGACGGGGTTTCAAATCTTCCCTCTCAGAGAGAGGGCGCTACAACGGAAGCATGGGAGTCCAAAATGAGGGTAGGATGTGTCCAAAATGTGTTTACAGTATGCCAGTTTTGCCAAAACTGGCAGCGGCAGGCGTTTTTTGGCAAAAACGCCATGCAACGGTATCCTGCACAAGGCTGTCCAAAATGTGTATAATGCTCCCGCAACTGCGGGATTGTCGGTTAACGAAAATCTTAACCAATGTTTAAAAACGGAGTGAAAATGTTATCAAATTCTGAAAAACGTTGTACTCAAGGTGTCTCCAAAACCTCGGAGATGTTGGACCTCATTCAATATTTTTCTGCTCAAGCGGTGTCCAGGATGTCCAAAATGACAAAAATGTATTTTGTTAAGAAGTTTCTTAACCAAACGCCGAAAAACACGGGTCAAACAGTTCTGCACGGAGGGTGTCCAAAATGGAAAGATGGTGAATAGTGAATAGTAAATGGTGAATAGCAAAGACAGGGAAAAATGGTTCTGCACGGGGTTGTCCAGAATGTCCAAAATGCCGGACGGCGGCCATAGCCGACCATCACGGTAATCGAAACTTGAAAAAGCCGGTTGTTCCGCTAATTTAACAGGTCTGTTTTTATAATTAATAAACGCCGGAATTACGAGGGTTTTAACGCAATGTTGTTTTTGAAAGGCATTCTCATCGGGCTGCTGATCGCCATACCGGTCGGCCCGGTCGGCATTGTATGCGTCCATCGCGTCATGGCCAAGGGACGGCTTGCCGGTTTGTTCTCCGGACTCGGCGCGGCGGTGGCGGACGGATTATACGGCGCGGTGGCGGCTTTCGGATTAACCCTTATCTCGAATTTTTTGCTCGAACGCAGTTTATGGATTCGCCTGTTCGGCGGAATCTTCATTGTTTTCATCGGCATAAGGATGTATTTTGCCAAGCCGGTAACAAATATCAAAGACGATATTACCAACACGCTTGTCCGGGATTTTCTGTCCACGTTTATCATCACCCTTACCAATCCGTTGACCATCATGGGGTTTCTGGCCATCTTTGCCGGGTTAAACCTGATTGATCCGCGGCGCGGCCCGCTGGATGCGTCAATCCTGGTTTCCGGAGTAGTCGCCGGATCCGGCATCTGGTGGCTGGCGCTGGTGCTGGTTTTCGGATTTGTCCGCTCAAAATTTGACTTTGCCTACCTTAATATGGTGAATAAAATAGTCGGCATCCTGATTGTCATTCTGGGAATCGCCACCATGTTTATCAAGCATGACATGGCTCCGGCGCAGGAAAATCAAGTTCCGACGGTAATTGAGCAGGTAAAAGGCCGTTGAGATTCGATTTTACGGCTGTGCCGGGACTCCGGTAAGCATCTGTTTCATGATCAGGGCATTGCGGTTTCCGGGTTCGCGGGCCAGAATTTCCTGGACTATCTCCAATGCCTTTTCGGTCCTGCCGTCAGAGGCGTTGGCGGCGGCGAGATTGAGCATCAGGCCGGCATTGCCGGGAGCGATGGATAACGCGCGGCTGAAGAAAACTATCGCGTCCTTGTAAGCTTTTCTGGACATCGCAATAATGCCCAGGGCATTGAGGGCGCGGCGGTCGCAGGGAGCCGCTTGCAGACAGAGCTGATAATATTTCTCCGCCAGAGGAATATTGCCTCGCCGCTGCAAGTAGTAGCCGTAATTATAGAGTACGTCCGGCTTGCCGGAACCTTTGGCCATCGCCTGCGCGAACAGCTTTTCCGCCTGCTCAAAATCCTTGATATTCGAGGCATTTATTGCCAGATTCATATAACTTTCAGGCGATTCCGGATCGGCTTTTACCGCCTCCGTGAAATATCTTGCCGCCGCGCCGAAATCCCCTTTATTTTCGGCAATCACCCCGAGCATGTTCAGGCAGCGGGCACGGTCATCGAGCGTTTTCAGCGCCGCCGCCAGATGCTTTTCCGCTTCCGGATAACTGTTCCGCTTGAAATATGCCTCACCCAGAATCGAATCGCTTTCCGCCTGTTCACTTACCGCGTTTACCGGAGGCGACGGCAGATAAACCACGAGCGCGGCCAACCCGCAATACGCCAGCGGCTTTAAATTATGGCGGAGATTCCGCCGTTCCGCAATGATCCTGGAAATCAGCAAAGCGGCAAAAACAAACAACGCCGGCAGCATTGCCAGACGGTATCTGCCGCTGGTCACGGTAAGCGTCTGCCCAAGCCAGAAAGCAACAGCCAGCAAAATAAAATGCCGGTAACAGTAGAGCGTCCGGCGCTGACTGAGCGCCAGCGCCAGCCCGGCCAGCGCCAGTACCGCAAGCACCCCGGACGTCCAGGCGGAATAACGCTGCAACGCGGTGAAGCAGCGCAGCGGCGCGGCATCAGCTCCCGAGATGAGCTCCCGGCAGTTCCATACGTAAACAGCCTTCTTCAGCAGCAAACCCAGCCATTGCGCCGGATTACCGCGAATAAACTCCAGGGTGCGGCTTGAATAAATCCGGTCCTTGCTGACGTTGAGCTTTTCAGACTGAGCCTCAGCGCCATTGTGCAGCGCGTTCCATTGCGGCCCCGGGCGGACATAACAAGTCCCGGTGGCATCCGGGTTGTTGCCGATAAAAAGATTCAAGCCGCTGTTGTTCTGGATCAGCACAAACCGGCCGCTCAGCATCGAATTATGGATACATATCGGAGCAATGATTACCAGCACAAAGATCATGAAAAACGCAGCCGGCAACAGCTTTTTCCATACGGCGGTCTTTGTTTTCCAGTCAACGGTCAGCAGCAGCACAGCCTCGGCGGCAATAAAAATCAGCGCCGTCGGATGAGTCGCCGCCGCCAGCCCGGCAGTCAACCCGGCCAAGGCAAACCACAGATATTTAACATAGGGCTTCCGGAGTTCCGGCAGTTCCGGTTCGCGTTCGCCGAAATAAAGCAGCGCCACCGTCAGGCACAACAGCGGCGCCAGCAAAGCCTCGCTGAGCAATTCCGACTGGTAATAAATCAACGGCGGATACAATGCGGCGATTCCAAGGAAAAGATACGGCATCAGGAAGTCCGTTTTTGCGCAGAACGTTTTCAATACATAAAACAGCGGAACAAAACAAAGCAATCCAAGCAGCAACTGCATAAAACGAACAACCGGCAGGCTGAAGGAAAAAAGTTCATAAAATGCCGCCAGCAGCAGCGGATAAGCCGGGGCGTGAATATGGACAGAGTCCCAGATGATTTTCCCGGAAATGATCTCTTTGGCCCAATCGTCATATTCCTGTATATCAGGCCCGAGCGGAATGGCAAACAGCGGCGATCCCGAGAACTGCCACAGGTATATTATGCGCAATATCAGCCCGGCCAGGAGAATCAAAAGCGGCAAATATGCTTTTTTAGTAAAAATACCCTTTATTGATATCACTATTGTCTCATTCTGTTTTGAATTATATCTTTTTATACTATATAGTATACTATTCTTATCACAACAGAAAAAATGAGATGAAAGAAAAAACCGTAAAAATAAACAATCAAGCGGGTATCCACTGCCGGCCGGCCAGCGCAATCCTCAATGCGATAAGCGAGTTTCCGGACCACGAATTCATTGTTTCCCTGCCCGGCAGAGAAGATACCGAACTGAACAGCATTCTCAGCCTGATCGCTTTGGGTCTGCAATGCGGCGACCGCATTACCCTGCGCGTATCCGGATCGGAAGAGGAAAATGCCTGCAATAAAATTGCTTCCCTGTTTGAGTTCGAATTTGACTTCCCGCCAAGAATGTGAAATTACGTTTCCGGTAACGCGCCGCAGGTAACTTTAAAGTATGCTCCTCTATATTGCAATAACCGCTGTCGCTATCTATCCTGAATTCCCTAAAATTGTAACTACGCGTTGATATAAATATTGAAAATTAAGCGACAATTGCAAGATTGTCGCTTGAGTTTTGCGCAAAACATAGTTACATTGTATATAATGTAACTATGGAGATAAAATAAAATGTCA
>CAIKZE010000017.1 GCA_903831825.1 uncultured Lentisphaeria bacterium
AAGCATGAAGATCGCTGGATAAGATATTATTGTAAACGCCGGAAATGGCAGTTAAATTGCCGCCGTCAAACCCGGCAGGATTTTCTTTTAGGACCTTTTCGGACAGGGTCTAGCTAATACAGCTTTGATGCTATTTAGGACATTGTAAAGTTCAAAACGATCATTATCCCTGTTACCCAAAACCTGATAGTTATGAATTTCCGCATATGGGGTTTCCAGTTTTTCTGTAGGAGATATTGAACCAAATAATAAAGCAGAGTTTACGGTACATCCATGAGAGATGCCCTCGGTAGATGACGTGCTATCTTTTAATACATAGCCCTTTACCCAGCGTTTAAATTCTTCAGGAATTTTACACCCTCCATCAAATACAGCGACTTTTATTGTCGGATCAACAGGATCAACATTCGGAAATTCTTGATTAAGCTTACAAGCGCTTCCAACTTGTCTAAATCCTGGATTAAGTATCCTCATTTTAGGGATAGGTCTTGCCACTCTTAAAAATGCGAATTTTTCTATTTCCTCAAGCTGGGCAGGAGCGCATTCAACAGGGAAAAAGCAAAGATCTTTTGTTTGAATTCTCCTATTTGTCAAAGGTTCAATTTTAAACGATTTCAGTAATTTCTCGAATCCAATTATTATATAATCGTCATTCAATTGTGAAGCATGAAGCACTACCTCAAAATCATTACTTGCAAAAATATCCCCTTTAAGTCTTTCTTTGGGAGTAAATGATTTTATTCTTTCAATTTTAATAATGTCATCGGCAAAGTCAGAATCATCAAAATTTTCATACCAACTATAGATGCTTTTTCTTTTTCCTGCTACAAATAACTCTAATGAACTGCTTTCTTCAGTTTTTCTTTTATTAGGAAGTTTATCAGGGATAAGAGTTCTAATTCGACTTCCTACCGCACGTAACCCTAGTTTACCTAAAATACGTGTAGGAAAATATGACTTTGCCAGGTAACTAGGATGTAGATCAATACAAAATACTGACTCGTCATTAGGGCAGAAGATTGGTTGAAGACTTTTAATATCGCCAACAACTTTACTAATTTGAGGTGCTAAACGACTAATGGCGTCTTCAAAGGTATAAGAATGTGCTTTTTTAGGGTATCTAGTGGGTTGCGCAAGTGGAGCAGTCAGTCTTTCTCCATGCCCTAATAGAAATCTTCCGTTCTGGTTCATTTTATTACCTCCTCTATATTCATTTTTTTCCTTAAAGTATCTCTACTTATTTTAGTGATGTCAGATATTTTCCTCTGTGAATAATTATATGCCTTTTTTAACTTTACAGCAAACTCTACCTTTTCTTTATATGGCAGTTCATCGATAAAAGTACAAAACCACTCATTTGCGACAGCCTTAATATCTCTTCGTGTAATAACCGCATTGCGACGTAACATCATCAAATCCCGCCTCATTTCACTAAAAGACTTCCCCTGTAGCGCAAATGCCAGTAAATGATGAATATCTATGGTCTCTTTATATACTGGACCCAAATATTTTTTTAAAACGTCAGGAATTACTTTTTCACTGGGCATTGGGAACTCGATGAATATATCGAAACGACGCCAGACAGCAGGATCAAGTAAATTTGAATGGTTTGTAGCTGCAATTAGAATGTTACCTTCAGGCCAATTATCTAGCTCCTGTAAAAGTACAGTTACTAATCTTTTAAGTTCTCCAATTTCAGTGTTATCGTCCCTTTTTTTGGCAATCGCATCAAACTCATCAAGTAACAAAACACACTTCATACCTTTAGCATAATCAAAAACATTTCTAACATTGTTCCCTGTTCGCCCGAGAAAACTACTCATTACGGCAGATAGGTCTAGGGTCAATAATGGTAAATTTAGCTGGTTTGCAAGCCATGTTGCGGCCATGGTTTTTCCCACACCGGGAAGACCAGAAAAGATCAATGTCTTAGCCGCCGATAAGCCAGCCTTGTGCAATTCCGCTGGATTATGATACTCAAAAACCACTTGCTGTAGCTTTGAAGAAACAGCGCTGTCCCAAATTGGTTCAATTTCTAACTCGATTGGCGGGTTATCGATTTTAAAAAGTTGCAGCCTGGAATCTCTGTCAACAGGCACCGCTGCCATATTAACATTCCGAAACGGAAAGTCCTTACTAGGGGCTTCGGACAAAAGATTATTAATTTCTAACGCTAACTTCGAGAAAGACGGCGATAATCGTCTCTGGCAGCGTTGTAAATATTGCCTAATATCCTTTTGCTCCCCCAATATTGCAAGACGTGATAACTGGACTAATATTTCTGAGATCTTTGAAATGTCTTCCATTTCACATTCCTTTCTCTATATTTAATGCTTAAATAACTATATATTGTAGTGGACTAAATTTCAATTAAAATATTTAAAATAGTCCATTATTGTTTTTTATTGATATTCCGTAAAGCACTAAAATAATTAATTTAATTCTATGACGCTCACTCCGGACACACACACGAAACTTATTTTAATGGGAAATTATGGTACTTTCGGCTAATCGCGCTACCATCAATCCATGCTCCCATAAATAACTAAAAAAGAAGAAGATCGTAGTGACCATCTTCCTCTTTTCCGGTTTTGCCGGAGAATTACTTTCTCACGGCATAGACCAGGGCGGCGACACCGACAGAAACAGCGCCAACGCCGATACCCCAGGCTGCCCATTTCGCGGCATTGTTGTATTCGATAGTGGACTGCTTGATGCCGAGATCGGCATCTTCCATCGCTCTGGCATACGCGACGGCGCGTTCAGCTTCATCCTTCGCTTTTGCGGCAGCGGCTTCAGCTTCGGCTTTTTCGGTCGCGGCTTTCTGTTCTTCCGGAGTGAGAGTTGCGGTTGTTTTACTGGTATCTTCAGCCATGATGATCCTCCTGCGATATAGTCGCAATTTTTGTTATTTAGCCGCCTTAAAACCATTTAAGGCGACTTACTGCTTTCATCATATATATCCATAAATTGATGGACTACGGCATCGGGATATGAGGGCAAACCAATATATCTCAGAACTGGTAAGCGGCTTGAACTTCAATACTTTTTTCTTTGCCGCCTTCAGGGGTTAAAAACGAAAAAGGCGCAATCCCTTTTACTGGACGCGCCTTTTCTCTGGTTCTTTTACTTTATTTTGCCTGTGGCATATTCCGCATTTATTGTTTGGCGAAGATCACATTCAGGACAGATTCTAAACTCAATCTAAGCTTGGCCCATGATTCATTGGAGAAGCTGTCGATTTCAAACCGCTTCCCGTCCGGATATACAATGAAGCTGAATTCCACGTACTGACCGGCCGGCCAGTAGGAATCTCTTTTGAAATCCTCGAACAAATCTTTTAGAATTTTCTGGATAGCCGTGTCCTTCTCGGCGATTAACTGCTGTCGTTTTTGATCATACAGGTCAAGCTTTCCTTGAAGCGCGGTGTTCTCTTTTTCCAATAGTTCCTTCCTGCGCTTAATCTCATCAACAATCTTCTTATTTTCCGGAGTCTTTTCGTAGATATAATTGTTCACGGCTGGCTGTTCCTCGCTATCCAGCTTTTCGTATTTGTCCTTCACTTTGTACCGCGCCGCTCGAATAGCGCCAATTTCTTTCGCATTGGCTTCTTCAAGCCGGGTCAGCTTCTCTTCATAGGGCGTGATGCGCTTATTAAACTCCCCGCTTTTATAATTTTGAACGATAAGGGACTCATCGAAAATGGCCTTTTTCGTGGCGGCATCATGGGTTGACTGCGTTATCCTGCCGGTAAAACGGACAATTTTACGCCCCTTGTCTGTAAGCGTCTCCCATTTTGCGTTATCGAAACTGGAATCAAATGCAGCGCCGACCGTGACATCCGGATACTGGCGCAGAGTACCATTTTTTACTTGGTTCGCAGAACCGTCACAGCCGCAGATAGAAACCAGACCGATAGATGCCAGTAAAATTAAGATAATTCTTTTCATGTTCATTTTTCCTACATTTTATTTATTGATACAGATCTATGGTTGCTGGATAATACGGCACATCCGTATTTTATCCTGGGTTGGGCGGAACCGCTTTTCGTGTCCTGAAGGCGGTAACTATTCCATTGATGATAACATAGTTTCCGATCATCAGCGAGACGCAGGCTACCGCAACGCCGATACAGATTAACGCTTTCATTGTGCTTCCCTTCTGCTTTATTTTCTGATTACGCATAGCTGCATTGTTCCATTGATCAAGCGCGAAAGATTTTTGCGTCTGTTGAGGAACAACCGCAGCAAATTTGATGGAATACGCAGCATCACGATGAATTTAAGTTCCGGACCGCGCATCGCAACTTCCAGCGTGATAATCGAAACCGTTCATGCCAGTTTAGGAAAAATCATGGGAAAGAGAATCCGGACAGGCTTCCTAGTTCCTTTCGGAGTGGTGTTTCCCGGTAGGTCTGCCCGGATTCATAAGATTATTGAGTACACTATATCACATTACTTGCTGGCAGGCTATCAGCGTATAAATCATAAGTCCCGGATTTTGGATGACAATTTTCGCATCCGGTAAATCAGCGGTTTCCGGTGTATTGTCGCCAGTACTGCTCCAACGGCAACACCCCCGACAAAGATTAAAAGTTCTTTCATGGTTATTCCTCAACGGTTAAAAGTTGTATTACACTTGCTGCATTTATACTGGGCAATCACATGCTTGTCAATATGTTTGCCCACGCGGTTGCCGATAGCCGCGCCGGTAAAGAAGCCGGCCAGCGCACCAGCCAGACTGCCGACCGCAACACCAACGGCGGTTCCGATACCCGGCATAACCGATCCGATAGTGCCGCCTATCGCCGCGCCGGTAGAAATTCCGCAGTTTCTGCCGAAGTATCCGGCTACTCCGCCCACCCCGCCGCCAACGGCAGTGCCGATTTTCTGGCCGGTTGATATTAAACGCACATTATCACTATTGCCGCATTTGGGGCATACGGTCCTTTCCATTCTATCACCTTTGCTTTATGTTTTAAAATTAAAGAAGAGGGGAGCCGTTCACTCCCCGCTCCGTTTCCTTGTTATTGGGATCAGCCGAATATAGCCTCTGTGATGTTCGATTGTTCCGGATCATCGATCCGGTCTATCTTCGTATGCTTCCATTCGTTCCGTTCCCGGAGGCTCCTAATGTCCCGCTGCCAGACGGATTCTCGTCCAGAATCTACGAGAATGGAATCACCCATGAATTGCCGGATGGCCTGGGCGATTTCCCGCTTTAGCTGGACTATTCTGGCAGAAGAGACTTTCAGCAGTCTGGCGATGTCGCCGGTGGTGAAACCGAGCATCAGCTTTTCCACGATCTTGCGCTTTCGTGCATCAAGGGTTTTCACGAAGGCAGCCCAGTCTATTTTCCGTAAAACTTTAGCGGAGATGTCTTCTGTCCTGGCGGCAATCATATCACCGACGGTAAAATCTTCATCCTCGCCGCCGACCGGAGCCTGCATCGAACAGACGGAACCTTCATTATCCATCAGATAGCCGGGGTTCATCACATCAGTGCGGCTGTCGCCATAGGAGCGCCTGCCGGATTTCGTCCGCTGGATGCTGTAGTACGCGATGCTGCTGGGAATCGGCTTCTTGCCGGATTTCTCCATTGCATCAATCATTGCTGCCGCCGTAGCTGTGGTGTCCTGGACCAGTTCCTGATAATCTTCGGAGCCCATTGGTTTGGCCTTCCTGGGAATGGTATTCCGGATGATCGGGTAGATTTGCATTTCGAGTATTAACGCTGCTGCTGGACTCATATTCGCCTCCTTGTTTATGTGTGGGTTGGGTAAAAATGAAAAAGCTCCCTGATGTGCATTGCGCACATCAGGGAGCTTGATATATGATCGGCGATTAAGCCGGAATAATTAAAGCGGGGGAATTAGATTGAAGTCGGTTTGTCTTGTTTTGTTGCCGTAAATGCTGGGTATATTTACGGCAGGAACGCTTCATTTTCGGCTTTCAAGGTAATGCTATTGGAGCAAAATTAATTGAATATTTGTCTGCTGATACAAGAAAAAATGCATTCTCTCATTGCAGTAATGTATATCTGAAATTTAATGAGGTACAGGTCAAACTGCATTGGTATTAAATGTCAAGTAATCACCGGTATTCTTGCCAAATGGACATTGACAATACAAACCAAGAACACTAATTTATGTCTTGGGTTTGTTGCAAGTGCTGGAGCATAAGGGGAAAATGCGCGAATGCTCTCTGTTATGAGTAATAATCGTTAATTGTTGCAATATAAGACGTTATCATAAGGAAGTATTTATTTATCAAATTCCTTCTGAACATGCTTGTTTGGATGAAATTATACGTTAATCATTATAGATAAATAAGTTGCATTTTTTAATGCCCCCGGCGTTTACCGGCACGTCCTATGATCTTTTGATCCTCACCCGCCCAACGACCTATACTCCCACTATGTGATATAAAGTTCAATTCCATGTCGATTCAGCAGTTCGCGGTCGATGGTTTTTAGGCGGTTATCGGTGATAATTGCGTCAACATCTCCGATTTCAGCGAATTTGACCAGCGCTTTTTTCCCGAACTTGCGACTTTCGGTAATGACGATAACTTTGTCGGAGACTTTGGCCGACATTTTCTCCAAATTGGCTAAATTCAGATCGGAAGTATAAAACCCTTCTTCCGCGTCCGCACCGTCACAGCCGGTAACCAATAAATCAATATGGTATTCGGAAAGGTATTTTTCAGCAGCCGGTCCAACCAAATCCAGCGAGGTTGTGCGCAGTTCGCCGCCGATGAGAATTACTTTGATGCGGGTCTGAAACAATGCCGACGCTATCGGTATTGAATTAGTGATTATGGTCAACGGCAGATTCTGCTGGGCCAGCAGTCTGGCCAAGGTCAAGGTAGTAGTACCTGTACTGAGCATTACGGTACTTAACGGTTCGATCATCTCCAACAGTTTTGTGGCAATTTTCCGCTTGATTGCTGAATCTTCCGCCATATTTAATGGCGCAGCGTAGATTTTCGGTTTCGGGATCGCTCCATTTTTGGTCTGTACCGCCAACCCGTTTTTCTCCAGAAAGCGCAAATCCCGACGGATAGTCATGGGAGCGACGCTAAAATGCTCCGCTTCTTCCTCAATTAGTATTTTGCCGGTTCTGTTCAGCCGGTCCAGTAGTTCCTGTTGGCGCTGATTCATCTAAGTATTCCTTGTTAATGCTCATATCTGTTAAAAAATAACATTATCTATGAAGTTTTTCAACCTTCTTTTCTTTAATATCGTTGATTTTAATGTCATCCGGAATTAAGATTGTTATCAAGACAACAATATCTTTGATAAAAAATAACATAGAAAAAGGAATAATAAAATGAGCAAATACGATCCGTCAAAATATTATGTTGATCTAAAGACTTACCCGAAAATAGTGACTGCGGAAATCCCCGGCCCGAAAAGCAAAGCATTGCACAGCCGTGCAGTTAAATACATCAAAGGGTTGTCGGAACAGGTAAGGTTGTTTCCGGTGGCGTTTGAGAGCGGACACGGCTGTATTCTGAAAGATGCCGACGGCAACGAATTCATTGATTTTTCCAGCGGGATTTATGTGACGACACTGGGTCATTGTCATCCGAAGATATCCGAAGCCATCGCCAGATATGCCAATCAATTGATGAACGCCCACGACTTTACTTCCGAAATCAAAGTTAAGCTGCTCGAAAAAATGGCGGAATGTTTGCCCGGTGACTTGAAAGGCTATCAGCTTTACGACAGCGGCACCACGGCGGTGGAAGCGGGACTGCGCACCTGCCGCGCCGCTACCGGCAAACATGAGTTTATCAGTTGCTTCATGGACTTTCATGGCAAAAGCGGCCACGCCATCAGTCTGGCCCATATGACTAAGTTCAGCGGGCCGACCCGTTCGCCCGGTTTCTATATGGTTCCGCGCCCGGACACTTATCGCCTATGGTGGACGCGCCCCGACGGCTCGCTGGACACTGAACGCTATCTGGAATTTTACGATAAATTCATCAAGGAAAGCACTACCGGCCAGGTGGCGGCGTTTGTGCTGGAACCGATTCAGGGTTGGGGCGGCAGCGTCATGCCGCCGGACGACTTCTTCCCGAAATTGAAAAAGTTTCTCGACGACCGCAAGATATTGCTGTTTGCCGACGAAGTCCTGACCAGCATGGGCCGCACCGGCAAATATCTGTGCATGGAACACTGGAATGTACTGCCGGACGTAGTCACTCTCGGCAAAGGTTTCGGCAACGGCTTCCCGGTCACGGCGATGGCGGTGCGCGAACCTTATGCGGAAGCGGTGGACAAGATCAGCGCCTCAACCAGCTACGGCGGCAACCCGATGGCCTGCGCGGCGGCATTGGCCTGTTTTGAAGTCATTGAAGAAGAATGCCTGCTGGAACACGCGCAGCATCTGGAACAGCTTTTCAAGAAGAAAATGGCGGACTGGACGACTAAATACAAAATGGTGGGCGACTGCCGCGTCAAGGGCTGCCTGATGGGAGTGGAACTGGTCAAGGACAAACAAACCAAGGAACCGTTTGACGCGGCCGGGAAAATGGTTTATCAGAAAGCGTTTAAAAAAGGCCTTGCCTGGATTCCGGCAGGGCATATATTAAGGATGAGTCCGCCGATCATCATGCCCGACGAAGTGGCGATGAAAGGCATGGACATCATCGAAGAGGCGATTGCGGAAACTGAAAAAGAGCTGCTGTCATGAGAACGATTAAATTCGGAATTATCGGAGCAGGCCTTATGGGCCGTGAATTCGCCAGCGCATGCGCCCGCTGGTGTCACCTGACGGAGATGAATGCGCGTCCGGAGCTGG
>CAIKZE010000018.1 GCA_903831825.1 uncultured Lentisphaeria bacterium
TAGAGTTTTAAACTGTATTAATGCAAGCATGAAGATCGCTGGATAAGATATTATTGTAAACGCCGGAAATGGCAGTTAAATTGCCGCCGTCAAACCCGGCAGGATTTTCTTTTAGGACCTTTTCGGACAGGGTCTAGCTAGTCAATCCATGACCTCTGTTTTCTTGAATAAGCATTCCGCGACTGGGATAGTTCATCTGACTTATTTTACGTCCTCTTTGAACATATGCCCAAGATCCCGAAGTGGTATAACCGTTTATTGCTATGTCGTTTTCTCCATATGTGGTGCCAACCCAGTTCGCACCTGCCAGTTGTGACATTTTTGCGGCTTCAAAAGTGGGACAAACAAACAATTTTGGCATTAATACAGTTGTTTTTCCTTTGCTTAGATAAGCATTAACCAGCCCGTCCTCATAGTACCAATCTTGAACAAGGGGAGTTGCGGCATATGACCAATACGCTGACGGCAGATAATCGTCATAGTCATTTGTGTAATATAAAAAAGCGCTGCTGATTTGTTTGATGTTATTGGCGCAGCCGGCTGATTGGGCGGTTTTTCTGGCTTTGTTCAGCGCAGGCAGCAGCATGGCTGCCAAAATTGCTATGATTGCTATCACCACCAGGAGTTCGATGAGCGTGAAACCTTTCAGTTCTTTGCGATTAGTCATTTTCTTTTCTCCATTTGTTGTTTTGCATTTTTATATTAAAAAGGTTGAAAACTCTATTCAAGTTTCCCTAACGATCAACTTGGGTTCAATCACTATCCGCTGTCCAATTTTGCGTTTGATGATGCAATCTGCGGCCTGATGGGCAATTTCCGCTTCATTAATTGAGATCGAAGTCAAGGTTGGGTGAAACACTTCTGTCCAGGATGTGTTATAAAAACCAACGATGCTAAGATTTCGCTTAAAGTCCAGCCCCATTTTTGTCGCCGTCTTATAAAATGGAATGGCACGAGAATCGCCCATGACAAAAATCCCCCAGGGTCCCTGCTTTAACAATTCGGAGTAGTTTATTATATTCAGTCCTTCGGTCATCACCGGGTTATCCCTGATAATGGTCAGGCTAGACTCAGGGAAGCCGGCTTCGCGTAAAACGGCTTTCATGCCAGCCAGCGCGGTCATGTCATGACATTCGTTATCACTACAACAGCCGTTGCGTTTACGCTCTACTTCCGGCAGTTTCTTGAAAGTGGCGAAAATAAACTTTTTCCGTCCGGCTTTAAGCAGATGTTCAGCGGCCAGACGGCCGGCCTTGGCCAAGTCAAAGGTGATGATATTGGCTTCCGGGAAATCAATTCCACTCTCATAGTGCATTAAAAAATTCAACTGTCGAAAATCCGCCCGGTACCTGTGTAACAGTTTATACGGCATATGCCGGGTGCCGTTCATAACCAACGCTTCAAGTCCATTGGCAATATATTTTTTCAGACATTTTTCTTTTTCCGCAAGGTTAATGTCCATATTGCCCAAAACCGGCGACTGAGGAACGGTGTCGATATTGTGTTCTTCCAAGTCTTGAATAAGTATTTCCGCTAGGTTTTGGTTAAGGTCGCCGCGAGTATACATCGCCAGTCCGACTTTCTTGATGGCATCGACAGTATCTGCTTTATTGACCGCAGTTGCCGGAACGGTGACAAACATCCCTCTGCCTTGTACCTTGCTGATGTAACCATCACTTTCCAACTGCCGCATGGCGTTGGCAACCGTCACCAGCGTCGTGTTGAAGTATGTAGACAGTTCCCGGCAAGTGGGTATTTTGTCCCCCGGACGGAACTGTCCGGCAGTAATTTTCTCCTTGATGCTTTCGCCGATCTGATAATACTTCGGCAACGGGAGCGTATTGTCTATTTGCTTTAACATTTTATCCAATATTGTTATATAACACTATGACAATTATAACTCATTGCCGAGAAAATGTCAATAACCTTGTTTGAAAAAAAGTAAAAAAATCTTGTAAGCTAAAAATTAGACAACCAACAGATCTGCGGGCTCTATGTCCAGAATGAGGGTATGTGTCAAAATGGTGGAGTCGGACGGGTACTTGGCTGGGGTCCAAAATATGCGAGCGGGGTCCAGAATGTAAAATCCGGACATAGTCTGGAGTTTTTTTGATCCGATGCTTGAATTATCTTTTCAGCATTGGTAAACTTAAGGAGTAGCCGATAATAATAATACTATTAATAATATATGAGAGATTATGATTAAGCAGGAAACTAGAGAAAAACGCCACGGGTTGTTAATCAACATTACCGGGTCGGGAAAAGGCAAAACTACCAGCGCCCTTGGCACTTGTCTGCGGGCATTGGGCTGGAACTGGAAAGTCGCCGTCATCCAGTTCATCAAAGACGACAGCGAAACCGGAGAAAGACACTTCGCCGCGACGAGCGGACTGCCGTTTGAAATCTGCTCAATGGGCGCCGGTTTTACCTGGCGCAAAGGCGGCAGTTCAAATGAAGATATCCAATGTGCGGAAAATGCCTGGCAAAAAGCCGTGGAATACCTCACAGAAGGCCGGGGTGACCTGCTGGTGCTGGACGAATTCAATATCGCGCTGGACAAAAAATATCTGCCGCTGGATCAGGTAATCGCGACGCTCCGCGGCAAGCCGTCCTGGATGCATGTCATCATTACCGGGCGCAATGCGCCGCCTGCGCTGATCGAGGCCTGTGACCTGGTGTCTGAGATACGGGAAATCAAGCATCCGTTCAATGCGGGAATACCGGCGCAAAAAGGAATCGAATTCTGATGAGGCGTCGACCTCCGCATTCCGGTTTGCCAACTGATTGGCAAACTCAATAATTTGTGCTATATTTAGCGTTTTGAGAAATTGAAACAGACCTAAGGAGATGACATGAACAAAACTATTCTTTGCATTGGCGCGGGATACGTCGGCGGGCCGACTATGGCCATTATGGCGGACAATTGTCCTGACTACAAAGTGATCGTTGTAGATAAAAACGAAGCGCGCATCAAGGCATGGCAGTCAGATACGCTGCCGATTTATGAACCCGGTCTGGATGAAGTCGTAAAACGCGCCCGCGGCAGAAATCTGTTCTTCTCCACTGATATTTTCGGCGGAATCGAGGAAGCGGACATCATTTTCGTCAGCGTCAACACCCCGACCAAAACGTTCGGCGCCGGAGCCGGCAAAGCCGCGGATTTGCAGTACTGGGAAAAAACCGCCCGCGACATCATCGAACATTCCAGTCATGACAAAATAGTTGTTGAAAAAAGCACCCTGCCGGTAAGGACCGCCGCCGCCATGCAGCGCATCTTGCAGTCCAACACCAAGGGGCTGAATTTTGAAGTCATATCCAATCCGGAATTCATGGCGGAAGGCACTGCGGTCACTGACCTGCAACATCCGGACCGGGTGCTAATCGGCAGCATGAATACTCCCGGCGGCCAGGCCGCATTGCAGCGCATGCTCGACATTTATCAGCATTGGGTTCCCAGGGAAAAGATTAAAACCACCAATATCTGGAGCAGCGAACTGTCCAAGCTGGTGTCAAACGCCATGCTGGCGCAGCGCATCTCTTCAGTAAACAGCATCTCCGCGCTCTGCGAAAAAACCGATGCCAATATTCTGGAAGTTTCCGCCGCCATGGGGCTGGATTCCAGGATCGGATCGAAATTCCTGAGAGCCAGCATCGGCTTCGGCGGATCGTGCTTCAAGAAAGACATCCTCAACCTGGTTTATCTGTCCGAATTTTACGGATTGCCGGAAGTTGCCGCCTACTGGGAACAGGTAGTGTTAATCAATGATTATCAGGAAAGGCGTTTTGTCGCGAAGATCTGCAACAAAATGTTCAATACCATCGCCGGCAAGAAGATCGCCGTTTTCGGGTTCGCATTCAAGGCGGATACCGGAGACACTCGCGAATCCCCCGCGATCCATGTCTGCAAAATGCTGCTGGAAGAGCGGGCCAAACTGGCGATTCACGACCCGAAAGCGCTGGAGAACGCCATGCTCGATCTGACCGGAGAAACCGGAGACATCACCTATTGCGCCGACCCGTATGAAGCAGTCAAGGGCGCTCATTGCATAGCAGTGCTTACTGACTGGAAAGATTTCCTGAAATACGATTTCCGCAAAATTTACGAGTTGATGGAAAAACCGGCGTTCATTTTCGACGGGCGGAATCTGCTGGACCACCAGGCGATGTTCGACATCGGAT
Source organism: uncultured Lentisphaeria bacterium (assembly GCA_903831825.1). Classification (GTDB taxonomy): domain Bacteria; phylum Verrucomicrobiota; class Lentisphaeria; order Victivallales; family Victivallaceae; genus CAIPAT01. The sequence goes on from CAIKZE010000018.1 coordinate 4,180, forward strand.
TCAACGTCTATCCGCTGGGACAGCCGGCGCTGAGTCATTTGAAGTAGACTTTAAGCTTCAGCCCGGGCAGGCGTCAAAAAATGGTGTAAATCGCTCCTATTCTGCTTGATAAATTCACGAAAAACAAGTAGTGTACGGGCTCTAATATTATATGGATTGATATCGTTTTAACAAACGTTTAATTTAAATAAAAGGGAATAAAACATGAGCAATATTTCTGCTTTACAGAAAGCCAGAGCCGCTTATTGTCCGAAACTGCCGCCCGCGCTTGAAGGCGGAGCCAATGCCAAAATGATCGAGGGCAAACCGACTACCGCGGTGGCCGATGCGAAAAAAATCAAAACGTTGTTCCCGGCAACCTACGGCAGCCCGGAAGTGACCTTCAAGAAGCTAGCCAAAAAAGCAGCAGCCAAACCGGTCAACGTCGGCGTCATCCTTTCCGGCGGCCAGGCCCCGGGCGGCCATAACGTCATCGCCGGGCTTTTCGACGGCATCAAATCAATCAATAAAAACAGCAAACTTTACGGCTTCAAAAAGGGCCCGGACGGCCTGGTCAAAAACGAATATATGGAGATTACCGCCAAGATCGTTGACGCCCACCGCAATACCGGCGGCTTCGACATGATCGGATCCGGCAGAACCAAACTGGAAACCGTGGCGCATTTTGAATCTGCCAGAAAGAATTGCGAAGCCCTCGGCATCAGCGCGCTGGTGGTGATCGGCGGCGATGACTCCAATACCAACGCCTGTCTGCTGGCGGAATACTATAAATCCCACAAGATTCCGATCAATGTCATCGGCTGTCCGAAAACCATTGACGGCGACCTGAAAAACGAACATATCGAAGCCTCGTTCGGTTTCGACACCGCCTGCCGTGTTTACAGTGAACTTATCGGCAACATCTGCCGCGACGCCAACTCCGCCAAAAAATACTGGCATTTCATCAAGGTGATGGGCCGCTCCGCTTCCCACATCGGTCTTGAATGTATGCTGCAGACCCATGCGAATATTGCGATCATTTCCGAAGAAGTGGCCGAACGCAAAATGACTATTGCCGGCATCGTCAACGACATCTGCAATGTTGTTGCCAAACGTGCGGCCAACGGCGAAAACTTCGGGGTGGCGATCATACCGGAAGGCCTGATCGAATTCATTCCAGAAGTCAAGACGCTCATCAGCAAACTGAATGATATTATGGCAAAAGAAGCCGAAGCTTTCAAGAAACTTGACAATGACGAGAAGATCAAATTCGTAACTAAAGCTCTCGAAAAATCGCTGTCTAAAACTTTCAGCTCCCTGCCCCTGTGCATCCAGCTTCAGCTCTGCCTTGACCGCGACCCGCACGGCAATGTTCAGGTTTCACTGATTGAAACTGAAAAAATGCTGGCCGAAATGGTCAAGAAGCAACTCAAAGAAATGGCCGCCCAAGGACAGTACAAAGGTAAATTCAGCACACAAAGCCATTTCATGGGTTATGAAGGCCGCTGCGCCGCGCCGTCCAACTACGATGCCGACTACTGCTACAGCCTGGGTTACACCGCCGCCGCCTTGATCGGCGCCGGTAAAACCGGTTACATGGCATCAATCCGCAACACTACCAAACCCAGCGCCAAATGGATTTGCGGCGGCATTCCGATTACCATGATGATGAATATTGAAAAACGTCACGGCGAAGACAAACCGGTAATCCAGAAAGCGCTGGTCAAGCTCGATGCGGCGCCGTTTAAGTTCTTCGCGAAAAACCGCGACAAATGGGCGGTCAGCAGCGAATATGTCTATCCCGGCCCGATCCAGTACTTCGGTCCGTCTGAAGTCTGTGACCAGGTAACGGTAACGCTCGCTCTGGAACACAGCAAATAATCCGTTTGACAGGAAAACGCAGTTATGGGAGCCAACAGCAGCATTGATGTCGGGTACATCGCCGGTCTGGCCAGGATTGAACTTGATCCGGCTGACAAGGAACGCCTCCAACATGACATGGAGGCGATCATCGGCTATATTGAACAGCTCAGCGAACTGAATGTGGATGGCATTGAGCCGACCGCTCACGCCGTGCCCATGACCAATGTCTGGCGTGAAGACCGCGCCGGAATGCCGCTCGGCCGCGAGGCGATGCTGGCCAACGCTCCCGCCACCATTGACGGAGAGCTGCTGAAAGTACCGCAGGTTCTGCCGGGCGAAGGGATGGCATAAAAATGAGCATTGACACTAAAAAAATGACTGTTGCTCAAGCCGCCGATGCGCTTGCCGCCGGAACCTGTACCGCGGCAGAACTCTGCCAATCCTATCTGAACCGGGTCAAAAGCGTTGACGGTCAGGTCAAAGCCTTTCTGAAAATAGACGAAGCCGATATTATGGCCCGCGCCGGAGAATCCGATAAACGGCGCGCCGCCGGCCGGCCGTTGAGTCCATACGATGGCATTCCTATCGGCATTAAAGACTGCATTGTCACCCAGGGGCAGACTTGCAGTTGCGCCTCAAAAATACTCGAACCCGTTGTTTCGCCTTATGATTCAACGGTTGTCGCCAGACTGAAAGCCAAAGGTTTTATTCCGACTGGACGGCTCAACATGGATGAATTTGCCATGGGCTCCTCCTGCGAAAACAGCGCATTCCAGAAAACCGCCAACCCCTGGGACCTGAATTGTGTTCCCGGCGGCTCCAGCGGCGGTTCCGCCGCGTCAGTCGCAGCTTCCGAAGTGCCGGTTTCGCTCGGTTCGGACACCGGCGGCTCCATCCGTCAGCCCGCGGCGTTCTGCGGAATTGTCGGGTTGAAACCCACCTATGGCAGAGTTTCCCGTTACGGGCTGGTCGCTTTCGCCTCGTCCCTCGATCAAATCGGCCCGATGGCGCATGACGTGCTTGACGCCGCAATCATTCTGGACACCATCGGCGGACACGACCCGAAAGATTCAACGTCGCTCCCCTCGCCCTGCCAGGGCTTTGCCGATGCCGTCCGCGCGTCCGGGAATGAAACCTTAAAGGGTCTAAAAATCGGCCTCCCGAAAGAATATTTCAATGGCGAAGGCTTGACGCCGTCGGTCAAACAAGCCATTGACCAGGCGGTTGAAACGGTTAAGAAACTTGGTGCGGAAACTGTGGAAGTTTCGCTGCCTCACGCCAAATACGCAATCGCCACCTATTACATTATCGCGACCGCTGAAGCCAGTGCCAATCTGGCCAGATTTGACGGCATCCGCTATGGCGCAAGAGCCGAGAGCCCGGATCTGATTCAGACTTATTTCAAATCCCGCGGCAAAGGTTTCGGCGATGAAGTCAAACGCCGCATCCTGCTCGGAACTTATGTGCTGAGCAGCGGTTATTATGACGCCTACTATCTGCGTGCCCAGAAAGTCCGCACCCTGATCCGTCAGGACTTTGAAAACGCAGGCACCCGATGCGACGTGATTCTTACGCCGGTAACCCCGACTACCGCGTTTAAATTCGGAGAGAAATCCGACCCTTTACAGATGTATTTGGCGGACATATTCACCATCGCGCTGAACCTTTCCGGAAACTGCGGCATCAGCGTTCCGGCCGGCATCTGTCCGGAATCCGGCTTGCCGGTTGGCGTACAGTTTATAGCTCCGGCCATGCAGGAGGAAAAACTGCTGAAAGTCGCCAGAATCTTTGAACTGAACCGCCCGGTCCGGGAATTTTTCCCTGATCTCTAATTTTTTGAATGCCGGAGGTGCATGATGAATAAAGCAATACTGGTATTGTCGCTGCTCGCAGTCTGTTTATTGCCGGGCTTCCAGTCTCAAGCATTGGAGGAAAACGAAGCTCCTCCGCTGAAGCTCTCCAAGTGGCTGATGAATGGACCGGTAAAAATCGAGTTTGACAAAAAAGACAAAGACGCGGACAAGAAACTCTTCGTGATAGAGTTCTGGGGAACCTGGTCCAGCACCTGCCGTGACGCGATTCCGCTGCTCATGTATCTGCAGAAGAAATACCGCGACAAAGGCCTGAAAATCATTGCGGTCACTCGTGAAGAGGAAAATACCATAGCAAAGTTTATCGAGGCAAATCCGACAATCAACTACGGAATAGTGCTGGATGACCAGAGCGTTTCCACCCTAACTTATATGGGTGAAAGCCGGATATTTCCCAAAGTATTCATCATCGGCAATGGCAATCAGATTATCTGGAGCGGCGAAGCCATAGACTTGCCGACGATCCTGGATAAATTTTACAACGGACGCTTCAGTCAGTCGAAACAACGGGAAATCTCGAAACTGAACCAGGAACTTCAGGTTGCCATGCTGCAATCCAAAAATGAGCTGGTAAGATCAATTGCGCAACGCATCCTTGAGATCGATGTTGAAGACGGTTTTGCCTTCAGAACCATGATGTTTGCTTACGAAAATGATGAGAAAAGAGATGAAGCAATACAATTCCTGTCAAAAATGATAAACGATAACCCGAAAATATCCAGATTCAACTTTATCAAAATAGACTTTATCGCCAGATACCCGGCATTCACCCAGGAACTGCTGCCGACAGCGGAAAAGTTCTTGATCAATTTTGCGGACAGCCCGGATGAATTAAATAATCTGGCATGGTCGCTGGTAGACCGCTTCCCTTATCTGCCGGGTACGTTGGAACTGGCCTGGAAAGCTGCCGACAAAGCATGCAATGCCGTTGAAAAGAACGGTACCGATGAACAGAAATCAGCCTACTTCAATACCCTGGCGCTGATCTATTACAAATGCGGGATGTTGCAGAAAGCCATTGATACCCAAAAAAAGGTGGCCAGTCTGCTGAAAGATAATGCCGCGGTTCAAAAAAGTTCCGCGATCTCACTAGCCTATTATGAATCCGCCTTAAAACTTCAGCAGCAGATAAGTAATTCCAGATAAAACGATTCCCGGTCAAACCTGTGGGTTATTTAGCCATATCCGGCAGTTCTCTGAAAAGTTTTTGGGGGATATTTTCCGCAGTTACGCCGACATCAATATTGTCAAATTCAACATTTGTCCGCCAGCCGGGACCGTACAGTTTCAATTTATTCACTATCCAGAAATCTTTTTCTTTCCTGAATGAAGCTGCTTCAAGAGTACGATACGGTTCCTCATTTTCAACGTATTTATCTTTAAACCATTCGACTTTCATCGGGAAACAATACCGGCTGTTAATGTAAACTTTGGCGATTTCTCCCTGCTTAGGCTCCCGCAGAATAAAGACCCGGCATTCTGAACCTTTGATATCTTCCCGCGTCAATTCTTTCTCAAAATTCCAGTACAGAAAGCTCATGGAAAGATCCTGCGCCCGCAATCCGAATTCACTAAGCATTGATTTCTTGTAGCCGGCCGGATTCAAAGGAATAACCGTAGTGCTGTCATTCCCGGCGTATGCCTGTCCGAGCGTATATCCTTCTTTGTTATCAATCACCACCTGCGCCAGCATCCGGTCAGGATTGAAAGCAATCCCCAGGTATAATGGAGCGTTGACCGTGTCCGAACCGCTCTTGCGGTGAATGACCTTGCCGTCCATGGTACACCAAGTGCGGTTGTCGGGATTGCGGGCTTTCAGCAGAAAAGCTTTGGAGTCCAGCTTGTCGAGCGGATTTTCAGCGTTTACAGCCAGAATCACAACCGTAAAAAGCAGAAACTGCAGCAATACTTTAATTGGTGAGTTTGTCATTTTTTGCTTTTTCTGCCCGGACTCAGCGCGTATAAAATCGCATCATGTGCGTTGTCCACAAATTTGAAATCCAATTTGTCCTTGATATAGTCTGGAATATCTTCAAGATCCTGACGATTGGACTCCGGCATAAGCACGATTTTCACTCCGGAACGCAATGCCGCAATGACTTTTTCCTTGATGCCGCCGACCTGGGTCACTCTTCCCCGGAGAGTAATTTCTCCGGTCATCGCCAGCGAAGGCTTGGACGGCGAGGCCGTCAATAGAGACGCCAGGGCCACCGCCATGGTAACTCCTGCCGAAGGACCGTCTTTCGGAGTAGCGCCGTCAGGCACATGAATATGAAAGTCGTTCTTTTCGAAAACATCGTCTTTGATTTTCAGCATAGCGCTATTGCTGCGGATATAACTGAAAGCGGCTTCAGCGCTTTCACGCATGACATTGCCGAGACTGCCGGTAAGTTTAAGATTGCCCTTACCCGGCATCATGGTTACTTCAACCGGCAGAATGGTGCCGCCTGCGCTGGTCCAGGCCATGCCGGTAGCGGTGCCGACTTCAGGTTTGCGATCAACTTCGTCCATGAGAAACTTGCGGGCTCCAAGATAGGAATTAACATCCGTATGCGTAATAGCCGTCTTTACTTTTTCTTTCACGTCACCTTCGACAATCTTTCTGGCGAGCTTACGACAAATAGTGCCGATCATCCGTTCAAGAGCCCGCACGCCGGCTTCTCTGGTGTAGTAATTAATGATTTCGTCAATTGCGTCATCGGAAAAACTGATCTGCCGCAGTTTCAAGCCATTCTCTTTAAACTGTCTTGGAATGAGAAAATGCCGGGCAATCTGCTTCTTTTCAAACCCGGTATAACCGGGCAGATGAATAATTTCCATTCTATCCAGCAACGGTCCCGGAATCGTATCCGTTATATTGGCCGTGGCAATAAACATCACTGAGCTGAGATCGTAATCCATTTCCAGAAAATGATCGTTGAACGATTTGTTTTGCGCAGGGTCCAGCACTTCCAGCATAGCGGAAGCAGGATCCCCGCGATAATCACTGCCCAGTTTGTCGATTTCATCCAGCATAAATACCGGATTGGCAGTACCGGCTTTCTTCAGTCCCTGGATAATTCTGCCGGGAAGCGCGCCCACATAGGTCCGACGATGCCCCCGGATTTCGGCTTCGTCCTTGATCCCGCCCAGCGACATTCTGACAAACTGGCGCTGCATCGCCCGGGCGATAGACTGCCCCAGCGAAGTTTTGCCGACCCCGGGCGGACCGACAAAACACAAAATCGGCGATTTGCGGTCTTTTTTCAGTTTCAGCACCGCCAGGAACTCAAGGATCCGCTCTTTTATGTCTTTCAAGCCGTAGTGGTCATGGTCAAGGATTTTTGCAGCTTCCTTGAGGTCAAGACGGTCTTCTGAGAAAATACTCCACGGCACCGAAACCAGCCAGTCGATATAGTTATAAGCCACATGATATTCAGCGGAAGCCTGAGGAATAACTTCGAGTCTCTCCAGTTCCTTGCGTATAACTTTTTCAATATTCTCCGGCAGCTTCAGCAGTTTCAGCTTCTCTTCAATTGCCACTACATCAGGATTGCGATTCTCTTCGCCAAGTTCCTTTTTGATGGTTTTAAGCTGTTCCCGCAGGAAGAATTCACGCTGCGAACGCGACAACGCATTATGCACCTGACTCTGTATCTCGGAACCAAGATGCAGCACTTCCACTTCGCGATTGAGCAGAATGGTCAGCAGTTGAAGCCTTTCATGCAAGCTCGGCAGCGTCAGGATACTGAGTTTTTCAACGAATGAAATATTCAAAGTATCGGCCATCAGGTCAACTACCCTGGAATTGTCATTGACATTCAATATGGCAATCTTCAGTTCTTCCGGGAAATTGGGCGAGTATGAAATAATCTCCTGAAACTGGTTGATGCTGTTCTTAATCATCGCCGCGGTTTCGATGCTTTCGTCTTTAGACTCGACCACATCATCCACTACCGCGCATTTTGTTGAATCCTGGTCTTTAGTGGTTCTAAGCATAGTGACCCGCTTGATTCCCCTCACCAGCACCCGGACGGTTCCGTCCGGAAAATTCAACATCTTGACGATGCGGGCGACTACGCCGATTCGGGAAATTTTAGTGCCGAAAAAGTCAAATGATTCAAAATTATGCTGATTTCCGGCTGCGCTAAGCATCTCCTCTGTCGGTAATTCGCTGAAAACCCCAAGCAGACGGTTTTCATTGGTAGCCTTGGTAATCATCTGGACATTATCCTGACCGTCGATTACCAGTGGCGTCAAGGTGTAAGGAAAAACCAGAATTCCTTTCAAGCACAATACTGGAACAGAATTTTCGTCATTCCGCGGGATGCCTGGAAAACCGCCGCCTTTAACGGTAATGCTTGCGAGCTTATCTGCCATATTTTCCTCCAATCGAATATAATATATAATTTTACTTTGATTTTTACAGTAAGTTAGCGGGAAATAAATTCAAACAGTATTTCCGCACTTCACTTCGGTAATTATTATAGTACACAGTTCAAGCGTATATACAAGGTTAAAAACTGATTGTAATGCTAAAAACTGAATTATCCGTCAAATATTGAGAATCTCATCCGCCGGATATAACATCCGCAAAGCGTCCCCGGCAAGATAAAGCGAACCGGTAATCAGCCGGCGGGCGGAAACCTTTAATTTCATGGCAGCTTCCATGTCTGGAACCGCGACACATGGAACATTTGATACTTTCCGCAGCATCGCTGATAATTCAGCGCCGGTCCAGCTCCGCCGGTCTAATCCGCGCAACGGCACAAAAATAAATTCCTCCGCATACTCGCTCAGTATCTTCAATATCTGTTCAGTATCCTTATCTGCAAAATTACCGAAAATTATCGAGAATTTCCGGCCGGGAAAAATCTCTGAGAGTGATTCTGTCAGTGCGGCGGCCCCATCCGGATTGTGACCGCCGTCAACGATCGAACCGTCCGGCGTAAATTGAATCCTGGCCGGCCAACGGACGTTTTCCAGTCCCGCCAGGGCATTTTCCAAAGGGAATCCGGATTCTCCGGCAATATGTTTCAATACCATAAAAGCCAACTTGAAGTTCTGCCGTTGAAACTTCCCGGCCAGCCCCAGTTTTACCCGGAAACCGTTGTAGTCAAAGCTCTGCCGGCAGCAACCGCCGGAAGAGAGCTCAAGCTGTAAATCAGTGCAGTCGGCATCCTCAAAAATATTCAATCGGGAGCCGGTCTCACGGCATTGTTCGCTGATTACTTTCAGCGCGGCATCCGGCATTCTGCCGCAAAATACCGGTCGCCCGGCTTTGATGATCCCAGCCTTTTCGAAGGATATTTTTTCAATGGTGTCGCCAAGATATTTCTGGTGTTCCAGGGCTATTCCGGTAATTACCGAGCAATAGGGATTGACCACATTGGTGGAATCCAGCCGTCCGCCCATTCCGGTTTCCCATACCACCCAGTCAACTTCATGCCGGACAAAATACAATGCCGCCATCACCGTGGTGAACTCGAAATATGTCGGACAACGACCGGCGCTGAGCATTTTATCGGCAAAAGGGCGCAATAAGAAAACCAGTTCGCTGAAATCCGCTTCTGAGATGGCTGTCCCGTTCAAACGGATACGTTCACGCGGTGAAATCAGGTGTGGAGATGTAAACAGTCCGACCTTGAAGCCGGCTCCGCGCAAAGCGGCATTGAGCATGGCGGAAAAAGAACCTTTGCCGTTGCTTCCCGCCACATGGATAAAACGCAGTTTGCTTTCCGGAGAACCGGCGGCAAGCAGCAGTTCCGATACCTGTTCCAAACCCAGCTTGATTCCAAACTTCTGGAGTCCGTTCAGGTATGCGCATGCATTTGCAAAATCCGGCATCAGCTTAATTCAGTCCGGACCAACTGGGCATGCTTACATTCATGTTGAGATTGATCAACTGACGGTATTTTCCGGTCCAGGTGTCAACAGTATACAAAGCGGAATCGCGTCCGTTTTTCCGGCTGCAAACCACATGCCGGTTGTCCGGCGCCCATGAAGGAGATTCCCAATGGCCCGGAGCCTTGAATATCTGTCCGGAAGGCTTCTTGCCGTCCAGGTCAATTACCGCAATGGTGTATTCGCCGTCAACGCGGGCGGAATATGCAATCTGGTTATCCTTTGACCAGTCAGGGGTAGCCGCCTCAGTGCCGATCGTTCCAAGTATGGTTGACGGGCCGCCGGCCGCGCTGACGCGGTACAAACGGGGAACTCCGCTCTGGTCGCTGACATAGCAAATCGTGCCGCCGGTGGGATTCCAGCAGGGGGAAGCTTTCGTCGCAATGCTGTTGGTCAGGCGCATCTTCGCTTCACTGTTAACCGCTCTGATATAAAGTTCGACCTGACGGTCTTTGCTCATAATCATCGCCAGGTTTCTGCCGTCCGGGGAAATCGCCGCGCCGGCATTAAGGCCGGGATAATAGGCCAGACGGCGGCTCATCAGCGGAGAAAGCGTTGTCTGGATTATTTCCGTATCAGACTTGCCGTACATCGTGTAAACAATGGCTTTGCCGTCCGGGAACCAGCCCGGTTCCACGCACAGCGTGTTGTAGGAAGTAATCCTTTTTACATCCTTACCGTCAATATCGCAGGTATAAATGTTCTTTATGCTGCGTCCGGTTTCCGCGCAGAAAACCACCCGCGTCGAACAGATGCCGTCTATCTTGAAGGTCTGCTTCAGCAGCGCATCAATCGCCGCCTTCGCCGCGCGTCTGTCGGAGCCGGAAACCCGCACCGAATAAGAAGCGCCTTCACGCTTGGTTAAAGTCAGCTTCAAATCGCTGCCGGAAGCGCTGCCGGCCAGGGTATAATCCGCGCTGGGAGCGGTGTAGATATCGAACCAGTCGCAGGCGCTGACCAGCGAAGAAACTTCCGCGGACATCTGGGTGCTGCCGGTCACTCCGCCGTAATACAGCGTTGGATTGCCGGCAAAGCCTCTGGCGGTTTTCTCCACTCTAACCTGGGCGGTCGCCACAGTCACTGCCAGCACGCCAATGGCAGCCGTAAGCACGAATCTCGATACCATTTTCAATCTCATTTTTAACGGAGCTCCTGTTACTGTAAATATTTTATGCATAACTGCATGATTTAATAATTAAACACATAGTAAAATAATAGTTTCAACGGAATTTTGCCAGTCCGATTTAAAAAAATACAGCCTTTTTTAAGCCTTTCACAAGTTTATTTTTCCGTTTCGCCGTGTAGATTTATGGCTTGTTATATTTAACGGAACTTTTACCACACTCGGGATTTATGATAAAACCAGCTGAATACAGTATTGAACAAAGACGGGCGCCGGAAGACCCGGCGGACGGCGACTTCGACGAAACTGCCGGCGATGGACGGTCCTATGACGACGAAACGAGCGCCACCGCCGCCGCTGAAATACTCGAACGCACGGAAAAGTTCTTCCTGCTGGAAAGCCCGCTGGCGGAAGCGGAAAAATACGGCGGACGGGCTTACGAATACCGCCCGCAACAGGCGGAAATGGCGAAGCGGACGGCGGAAGCGCTGATCGGCCGCCACAACCTCTGCGTCGAAGCCCCCACCGGCGTCGGCAAAAGTTTCGCTTACCTGGTGCCGTTGATCTATTACTCGCAAACCCAGTCCAAACCGGTGCTCATCTCCACCGAAACCATCAATCTCCAGGAACAACTGATTGACAAAGATATCCCGATCCTGGCCAAACTGACCGGCATACAGTTCAAAGCCGCGCTGGCCAAAGGCCGCGGCAACTACCTCTGCCTGCGCCGCATGACCATGGCCTCCGGCGACCGCCAGGACGAACTTATCCCCCTCGCCTCGCTGGTGCTCGACGTTCAACGCATCGCCAAATGGGCGGACGTGACCAAAGACGGCAACCGTGACGACATGGACCTCAGAATCGACCCTTCCTCCTGGGGGTACGTCTGCTGCGAGGCAGGCAACTGCGCCGGTTCCAGATGCGACTTCTTCAAATCCTGTTTCTACTGGCGTGCCAGGCTGGAATGGGAAAAGGCCGATATCATCGTCGCCAATCACGCCCTGTTCTTCACCGATCTGAAGATGAAGCAGGATGAAAACCTTGAAACCACCCTCCTGCCGCCGTACTGCGCCCTGGTGATTGACGAATCCCATACGCTCGAAAACAATGCCGCCGAATACCTCGGGCTCCGCGTCAACAGCGCCGGGCTGCACAGTTTCCTCAACCGGCTCTTCAATCCGGAGAACGGCAAAGGGCTCCTGGTCAAGAGCGGCCCGGAAGCCATGGAACTGCGCTCCATGATCGCCGACATCAAACGTGACGCCGCCGCTTTTTTCAACATGGCCGAACAGTTCCTGCTGGAAAAACAGGACAGCGTCCGGCGTTTCCTGAAACCGGCGCTGATTCCCGACCTGCTCAGCCAGCCGCTCGGCAGAATGCGCAATCTGCTGACCGAATTCGTCAAGACCCAGGACGATAAGGACTTCAAAACCGAACTCGAATCACAGCTCATGCGCTGCGACGCCTATATTGACGGCATCAACGATTTCACTCAAATGACCTATCCGGACCATGTTTACTGGATCGAGGAGGACAAGGTCGGAGTATCGCTGCGGGCCGCCCCGCTGAACGTCAACGCCATCCTGGAAACCATCCTGTTCGCCAAAAACTTTCCGGTGATCCTGACCAGCGCCACACTCACCGTTAAAAACAGTTTCGACTACTACCGTTCGCGCGTCGGCTACTGCCGGGGCGCGGAACTCCGGCTCGACTCGCCGTTCAGCCCCGACCAGGTCAAACTCTTCATCTCCAGAGACATGCCGGAGCCGACCGACCAGCATTACAAAGACGCGCTGCTGCAGGAAATCCCGAAGTTCCTGATGATGACCCACGGCAAGGCGTTTGTGCTTTTCACCAGCTACCAACTGCTCAAATACTGCGCCGAAAACCTGAAAGATTTCTTCGAGGACAACAATATCACCCTGCTCACCCAGGGCGAATCCATGACCCGTTCCACCATGCTCAAGGAATTCAAGAGCGACATCAATTCCGTGATTTTCGGCACCGACAGCTTCTGGACCGGCGTGGATGTTCCCGGCGAAGCGCTGTCCAACGTCATCGTCACCAAATTCCCGTTCGCCGTGCCGTCGCATCCGCTGATCGAAGCCAGATGCGAGAAAATAGAAGCCTCCGGCACCAGTTCCTTCATGGGCTACAGTCTCCCCGAAGCCGTGCTGAAATTCCGCCAGGGCGTGGGCCGCCTGATCCGCAGCAAACACGACACCGGCATCATCGTCATTCTGGACCGCCGGGTTTTCTCCAAACGCTACGGCCAATATTTTCTGGATTCCCTCCCCCCTTACCCGGTAGAGTATGCATGAGGGGAAAGGAAAGCCAGAAGTCAGTAGTCAGAAGTCAGTAGTCAGAATAAAACCCAATAACAACAACTCCGAGACTTTGGAGTCCCGTTGAGCGGAACTGTTTCGCCCCTGCGCCAGCAGAACAAACCGGGCAACCGCCCGTCCCACTCTTCCCATCGTTTTCCGGCAACTCCGAGACTCTGGAGTCTCGTTGAGCGGAACTGTTTCGCCCCTGCGCCAGCAGAACAAACCGGGCAA
>CAIKZE010000019.1 GCA_903831825.1 uncultured Lentisphaeria bacterium
GATTACGCCAGGATTGAACTGTCGAAAATGCACTGCTTCAGCCTGTTAAGAGACCTCGAGAAAAAGCAATCCCCATATCCCACGGCCCAGTTCAAGAGGGGTTATTGCGCGGCAAGCGCGCAATCAACCCATATTCCTTGCCTGTAGTGCCGTCAAAAACCGCAATCTGACTGTCTGCCGCGCCGGATGGACCCACAACGTTGCCGCTGCCGGATGGACCCTGCGGACCGGTTGCGCCTTGTGCGCCCGGCAGGCCGCCAAACGCGTATTTCCAGGTTCCCGGCAAGGAGCCGAATACCGCCAGATCGACAGTTATCTGATTATTGCTGAACACTATCGCCGCTGAATCCAGAGTCACGTTTTTGCCGCTATTATCAGTAATCACAAACGGCAGACAGACATTACCGTTTGTATGTGTCAGCGTCAGAATGCCTCCTGACAAATTGACATTGGTAAACGAACCAGACAGAAAAAGCGGGGTTTCTCCGGCTGGACCTTGCGGCCCCATATTTCCCGGCGGACCTTGACTCCCTTGTGGGCCTTGCGGACCGGTTGCGCCGGCCAGCCCCTGCGGGCCGCTGGCGCCATCGGCTCCTTCTGCCCCTTGAATTCCTTGCGGACCCTGCGGACCAATGGCGCCAGCCGCACCGGCTGGGCCAATTAAACCCTGCGGACCGGTTGCGCCAGTCGCGCCGACGACTAGCGCCACCGGCTCTGACCATTCTCCGGAAAGTCTGCATTCACGGTAATAGCGGTCGGCAGGCACCTGGATGTTATGCCAGTTTGTTGAGCCGTCAACCGAAAATTCAAATTCCGGAGCGGTTTTCAACAATGCAACCGTCTGCTGCGCGTCCAGGAATTCCGGATCCGCGCTGACCGGTATCCCGGCACTGGAACTCGGACGATTTTCCGCTTTGAACCGAAAATACGCCAATACGCTTTTTTCGGTTTCGCCAGCAGGGACGCCAAGAATCAAAAAATAATATTTCTGATTGCCGGGCGCTTTCAGCGCCTGATCGAAACGCTCCGTATTGGTGTTGATACGAAAACTGATCTGGCCTTTGCCGCGATCTGCGACAGTTTCGCCGTGCCAGTCCCCCGGCGCATTAACATGATTAATCGCCGGATTGCTGTTTTCTTCAGTCAGGAACATAAATGGCGTAGCAGGATCGAAATCACAGTCGCCGAATGCGGATAATGTCATATCTCCGGCTACCGGATGTTCCTTCATGACGACGATGCCGCCGGACCATTCAAGGTCGTAAAATTCACAACAGAGAATTACGGTTTCATCGAACAGCAACCGGAAGTAATCCGTCTCCCGGACGACAGTTCCGCTTGCGTTGATCTGACATCCTGTTGCCGCATCAATTTTTACTGGTATTCGTTTGAATCCTGACATAAGCCCTCCTTTTTTAACTTTTGGTTGTTCTGTGTATCCACATATAGTAATTTTGTAAACTAATAATATTGTAAATCGTTTTATTGCAAAAACTTAACTCAATTAAAAACTGAAACTGAATATAGCAGTCAAGGGTTTTGAAAAATGAATTTATCCGCGACAGGGATACGGTCTTCGATGCTAACCAGTTCGATGGCCTGGGAAAGATAAGCGCCTTCACTGAGCGCGGGTATCTGCGGAGGATCAATGCCGAAAATATCACCCGGCTCAAAATGCTTGTAAAAACTATACTCCGTAGTCGCCGGCCACAAAGGAACCTCGTTTGACGAGGTCAATCTGATATAAACATCCTCCGGATATTTAGCCATCAGGTTGTTCTGCAGTATTTTCAGAGACGCATCATATAAACCGTACTGATTGTTGTGACTCTGTATATATATGCTATATATATCAGGCTGTGCAAGAAGCGAGATAACCGAAGACAGGCTGATTCCTGTTTCGACTACAGTATATGGCAAGTCAGCCGGCCGGTCAGGAAACCAGCTTGAAGGCCTGGCATAATAAAGCCGGTGTTTTATGGCATTGATGATCTTGTAAAATTGAAAATAGTATTTGGCGGAAAACAAAGGCCAGTTATATGGATAAGGCAGGATGGCCTCTCCAATCAAATCTTCCATTTCCGCAATAGACAACGCATAAGACCATAGTAAAGAATCAGGAATATAACTATCCCCGAAAAACCAACTGCTCTGAATTGGCGATATCATGTCGGGAATTGTATCGCCCTTGACCGCGATTCCTTTCCAGCCGTATCCGCTGTCCGCTCCTGACGGCGGCATTTCGCCGTCATAAATAACATATTCCCCGTTTGTTTTTACATGCGGAACCAGAGTCAGCCACCAATACGCAATACCGCTGAAATCATAAATCGTTGTAAAGTTACGCTTAAAGGAGGCGGACACTTCGTCACTGGCTGGAAGCCACGCATAACGTTCCTGCCATGCCAACGCCATTGCCGTCTCAATATTGACAACAGGAAAAATTTTCAAGGAATTTTCGCTTGACCAGTCCGCGAAATAATCCCATCCGAAAATATTGCTGAGAGAAATCATCATACCACCCTTCCGGTTGTCGTCCAGTTGGTTTTCAGGTATTGATAAATCGGCACAAAATCTCCGGACAGCTTCGCATATCCCAGTTCAATCGAAGCATACTGATGGTCATTGGTAATCAGCTCCGGCTGCGTCACGATGCCGCAGGAATATGCGCCGCAGGAATAACGCAGAAACAAAAACAGATGCGTTCCGTTTTCATTAACCGGAAATGTCGCCGGGGCAATCGGGAAAGCAAGATTGCCGTGCCAGATATATCCGGCAACCGGATCGGAAGGATTAGCGCCATTGCATACGGTAACCTGTTTTATCTCATCGGCACTGGTATCGCAGATAGTAAAAGGGCCGTTATACACATCCCTGAAAATCTCGATATAAATCTCACCGGTATTGTGAATCTGATTTATCCGCATATCACCGGATTCATCAACATCAATATCCGCCAGCAGCGCCAGCCATTTGCCGGAAGGCGTGGATGGCATCGCAGGTTCAGCCTGCTTGATCACGGCGGTAAATGCCAGTAAATCTATTTCCAGATAAATACTGCAAGAAGCGGAAATCTCAAAAGAAATTGAATCCACGCTGATTCTTATATAGCTCGTGCCATATTTGGCGGTGACATAACCGCAGGCGGTATTTTTGATATAAGCGCCGTCAACCACAGTAACTTCAGGTTTTGGCTTGCCGCCGGTATTAATAACTTTGAAATAACCTTTGTACCTGAAAACGCCGGACGCTTCGCCAAGGCTGTTAATCTTGACACCGGCCCCGGTGTCTTCGATAATGATATTTTTCCCGGCAATCAGCCGATTCCGGCGTAATTGCTCTTCCATCTTTTCGATTGCTTCGGTCAAATTGTAATATGTATTTCCCATAGTGTTATTTCCAGAAATTTGAATTCCATTTAAAACCGGCCGGGGCATACATGTACTTTTTCGAGACTTTAGTCCAGACATCGCCGATGAAGTCATTGATGATATCCGCCTTGATCTCTATTTTGCGCCAATCCCCCTCATTTCCGTCGGCATTATTCACGATTCGGTCGCTGTTGGCCCACTGAACTTCGTCCGCGACATGCCTGCGGGTTTCCCCTCTGCGGTAAGTTGACACGGTCAGTATCGCACAAAGCAGTTCGCTGTCAATCATCTCTTTTTCGAGTACGTCTTCTGCCTGAAACGGACAGTCTGAGTTCGGGTCCCAGTCTTCAATTTCCTCATATCTGCCATCGTCATTTTTAAACCATCCGCACTGTTCAGCAGACAGGAAAAATGTTCCGCTGTCAACTTTAGCGTCAACTCTGGAAGCCAGATTAGTGCGGTCGTTTTTATATTGCATTGAGGCCAGATTGGAATTTTCCGGAGATTTTGCTTCCACGATATATTCATATTCCATATCGCTGATCCTGGAGGGGTCAACGCTCGTGACAATATAGCCTTCTTCGGCCCAGTCAGCGGCGGAAAGCCCGGTGATATTTTCGAAGTCCTGTTTGTTGTCGCGATGCACCCGCCAGCGTCCGGTCCAGACGATTTCCCGCCTGAGATTACCGAAGAAATCGTAACCGGCGAATGTCTCGCGGCGTTTCACATCAATCTTCCGGATTCCAACATGCCTGGCTTCGATTGTAACCAGGTATCCCTGCATCCCGTCAGGCCGGGTGGAGATTTCAGTAATATAATAATCTGCTCCCGCCCAGTCGGAAGCATCATTGTTGATCTCATGCGCAGCTAAAAAAGCTTCAATCGCGTCATTACAGACGCGCCATGTGGCGCTGATGGAGCTCTCCAGATAGTTATTCCGTTTGAAAGACGGATTGCCGACCATCAGGACTGACATATCTCTGGCCGTCAACTTTACTTCCCACTCGCAGCATGCCGACTGCCGACTGCTGATGTTTACGCACTGGTAATCCGCGCCGGCCCAACTGAGGACATCGCCGATCTTCGGCAGCCAGCCTTCCAGACTGTCCGCGTGAATCTGCCAGACGGCGCTTTTTTCGCGTTCGCCAAATTCATTGACCGTCTCAAGAATTCCCCCTGTCATCGCGGCGGTCAAATGTTTTTTATGCCCCGTGAACGTCACATCATATATGGAAAATTCCACAGAATCGAATGCGATTCCGGTTACAAGGAATATGGGTTGATTGCGCGCTTGCCGCGCAATACCCCCTCTTGAACTGGGCCGTGGGATATGGGGATTGCTTTTTCTCGAGGTCTCTTAACAGGCTGAAGCAGTGCATTTTCGACAGTTCAATCCTGGCGTAATCAGTGAAAGTGATTGTTTCTTCAGATGCTTTCCTGCAGCA
>CAIKZE010000020.1 GCA_903831825.1 uncultured Lentisphaeria bacterium
AAGTGCCGCAATTCGTTTGATATGAAGATTTTTAACAGTGATTAATGATGGGCGATAGAACAGATATCAGAGATATGTAGCCCATTAAAAGTGATTTTATTTACGGCTCGATCCTAAGCCAATTGAATGGTGGGAAGAAAATTCTAAGAATACTGAAGACCTGCTAATAGTCAGGAACGAAATAGAAAAACGTAAAATCATTGATTATGTCCTGCATCCGATCTTGATTCGTGGCGAGGCCACGATGATTTATGCAAAAAAAAGCACGGGCAAAAGTGCTTTTGCGCTCAGTCTGGCGGCTCTTGCCACCTCGTCCTTTACTTTGGGCCCCAAACGAATTTTAGACGAAAAATGGTGGAGCATACCCAGGAAATTGAACAAAGTGCTGTATCTTGATTTTGAGAATAAAGAGAAAACGCTGGATGAAAGATATGAGTATTTCATCTATCCGCAGTGGCCCGAAGATAAAACGAAACGAGAAGAATGCAAGAGAAATCTAATTATCGAAGATATGACGAAGCGTGACGGGTTGGATTATTCGGAACCGGCCAACCATCAAACGATAATTGATTTGCTTGATGCAGCAAAGTCTAAAGGCATTGCCGGGCAACCAGTCGATCTGCTGGTTATCGACACCTACACCAAGTTCGTCAAAAATGAAGACCCGCAGACTTCCGACAACTTTTCGGTGTTACTCAACAAAATCCGGGGAATGAATATCGCGGTGCTGATAGTGCATCATTCCACAGAAGAGGGACTGCCGCGAGGCTATAAGAAGATGCTTGACGATCTCTATTTCAACATCAGGCTGTATCGGGAGGATGACGAACCTCATGACCTTACAGTGCCACTGAAAGTAAAGTATGTTTCATTCCGCTCCTCGCTTCCCGCTACCATGTGGAAGGAGTTTGAGATCACTTGTGTTAATGGCAAGTGGAAAGTTGTCGAGCCGACTAAGAATGAGAATGAAGAACTGAAAGATATTGTCAAGGCGTACCACGCACGTGGTTACCAGGACGAGGAAATCTGGAAAATGCTTGGAATAAGACATGCGGCTTTTTATGTACGACTGAAGAAATAATAATTTGATTGGAATATTTTAATAGCCATTACTCTTGCGTCGCAGGGGTAGTGGCTGTTTCATATGGCAAGCTCCGGACTGCGGCTGTTCTGTAATCGATCATTTCAGCATGGTAAATTCCACAGATGGCAAGCCGTGCGATACATTCGGTCTGATTAGTTTGCGGGATATTTTATTGAAAAAAAGGTGGATTTTGCATCAAATTGATGTATTTTACCTTATTGTTTTCCTGCGCTTGAGTTTTCAGGCAAGGCAAAATGAGCTTAAAAAGCATGGTTAAGGCAGGTGGCATTTGGTGGCATCATGGGGCTCTTAAACGCCAGAAAGTACCATTTGGGACGATTAGTTTTTTTAGCATAAGGTCCGTCGTATGCGACATTCCTGAGTTCACTAAGCCTTGTTTATGGCAAATCTGAGCAAAGACAAGATTTACAAAAGGTTCACATCCCGCGTACCATTCTATTATTTTTGCGCTTGACAAATGGATATTCCGGTCTATATTAAAAGTTTGAAATTATTGATAATTAAATAGTTGTTCATCGAAAAGGGTCGGAACAGCACAGTATTATCAAGATACGCGGGACGCAAAAAGCAGGCAGTCAATGGACATGCCGGGCGTCCACGGTAAAGGATCGCTGCTTCAAGGTGAAGCGATGGTCCGGAAAAAACAGACAATAATCGCACTTGAACGCAGTGATTATTAAGAAGTAACGCGGACCATCCTTATTCCGGATTTATGAGAACCGGGAGACCGCTTCAGCAGTTAAATGCGGTGGCGGGTATGATAAAAATCTTGCATTGAATGCATTTTCAGGATAGACTTAGTTACTTGATTACGAAGCAGAGAACGGGCTAAGTCATCATCGAATGCCGCATGGCAGCGGCGCTTAAGTTTTATGATTTGTACAATCTCACTTTGTTTTACCTTATAATCGATCCGCCCCGGGCGGAACTGGAATCACTTTGTTCGTGCAGCAAAGGAAACAAATGAGTGATTTAGAGAAATTCAGACAGCTGGGCATTTCGGAACAAACCTTGAAAGCATTGGCCAAAAAGGGTTTCGAAGAGCCGTCCCCGATCCAGGCAATAACCATCCCGCTGCTCCTGAGCGGCGAAAAAGACATCATGGGCCAGGCCCAGACCGGTACCGGCAAAACTGCCGCATTCGGTATCCCGATCATCGAAAAACTGCATCACGGCAAGAAAAACGTCCAGGCCATCATCCTTGCCCCCACCCGCGAACTGGCCATCCAGATTGCAGAGGAAATGAATTCGCTGAAAGGCGAAAAAGTGCTGGAAATCGTGCCGATCTACGGCGGCCAGTCCATCGACATGCAGCTCAGCCGCTTGCACCGGGGCGTGGATATTGTGGTAGGCACTCCCGGACGCGTGCTGGATATGATTCACCGCGGCAGCCTGCTGCTGGACAAGGTAACTTTTGCCGTACTGGACGAAGCCGACGAAATGCTGAACATGGGCTTCATTGAAGACATCGAAGAAATCCTGTCCAAGACCGGGCCGGACAAGCGGATGCTGATGTTTTCGGCAACCATGCCGCACCAGATTATCGCCATTGCTGAAAAATTCATGCGCGAATATGAAGTCGTAACCGTCAAAAGACAGCAGCTCACCACCGCACTGACCGATCAGATTTATTTTGAAGTCAGGCGCGAGGACAAACTGGAAGCGCTGACCAGGATTATCGACATCGAAGACGATTTTTACGCGCTGGTCTTCTGCCGCACCAAAAATGATGTGGACGAAATTACCGAAAAGCTGGTCTATCGCGGTTATGCCGCCGAAGCGCTGCATGGCGATATTTCCCAGGCGCAGCGCATTAAAGTCATTGACCGCTTTAAACGTAAAAAATTCAATATCCTGATCGCCACCGACGTTGCGGCGCGCGGCATTGACATCAATAATCTCACCCATGTGATCAACTTCTCGATCCCGCAGGAAGCGGAATCATATATTCACCGTATCGGACGTACCGGACGCGCCGGCAAAACCGGCACCGCCATTACTTTCGTCACCCCGTCTGAATACCGCAAACTGACTTTTATCCAGAAACTCACCAATACCGAAATCCGGCGCGAACGTCTGCCGACCCCGAAAGACATTATCGCCAATAAAAAAGTCAAATTCAAAGAAGCGATCGCCAATCTGCTGACAACGGAAAAGCATCTCGATTATTTGTCGCTGGCCGGCGAGTTGCTGAAAGACGCAGAACCGGAAGCCGTACTGGCCGCAATGCTCAAATTCACCTTCAAAGAAGACCTGATGGCAGTCAGTTATTCCGACCTCGGCAGTCGTGCCGGCGGCGGTACTGTCATTGGCGGAAACGCCGCTTCCGGCGGCTATTCTTCCGGTAGCGGTGGCGGCGGCGGCAACAGAAACGCTGTTGACTCCAAAGGCAAGACCCGGTTGTTTGTCGCCCGCGGCAAACAGGACGGTTACAACCCGCGCAAGATCGCCGATATGATCTGGGACGCCGCCAAAGTCAAAGGCTATAAAGTGGAAAATATACAATGTTTCGACTCTTTCACCTTTGTCACGGTGCCGTTCTCCGAAGCGGAAACAATCATGGAAGCATTCCGCCGCAGGGCCAATGGCCGTCAATCATTGGTCGAACTGGCCAAGGAAGACAAACCCGCGGTTAAATCCTCCGATAAAGCCGCTGCTCCCGCAGCCGCCGAACCGGCGAAAAAGAAGAAGAAAAAAGCCAAGTTCCAGGAAGTGGAACAAGGCTGACGTAAGCAATTGAGGCTCATGGGTCCTATGGGGCTCATGGGGCTCATGGGGCTCATGGGGCTCATGGGGCTCATGGGGCTCATGGGGCCTGGGCCTATGGACCTATGAGAAATATTCCCAAGGTTTGCAAATAAAATGATTCCGCATATAGTAAAGCTCTAAAATAATAGAGGAATTACTATGATTAATGGTTTTATACCGGCGCATGGAAACTATAAAGACCTATTGTCATACCAGAAATCCGAGATTATTTATGATATAACTTTTTCTTTCTGTAGTCGTTTTCTGAACAAGGGCGACCGTACAATTGATCAGATGGTACAGGCCGCCCGCTCCGGCAAGCAGAATATTATTGAAGGCGCTGTTGCCTCCGGCACTTCCAAGGAAACCGAAATAAAACTCTTAAATGTCGCGAGGGCAAGCCAGGAAGAGTTACTGGAGGATTACCGGGACTTTCTCCGTACCCGAGGATATTTGTTGTGGGAAAAAGATTCCAAAGAAGCCCTGTATGTCAGGAAACTAAGTTCGTCCAAAGATAATTCCACAAAGTTTAAGGATTTTGCTGAAACCCGTCCTGCCGAAATAGTCGCGAATATAGCGGTTTGCCTGATACATCAGGCAAATTATCTTATGGACCGGTATCTCAAACGACTTGAGCAGGATTTCATGAAAGAAGGCGGTTTACGCGAACGCATGAGCAACGCCCGCATTCAAGTCAGAGGCCATTAACATAGGCCCCATTCGCCCCATTCGCCCCATTCGCCCCATTCGCCCCATTCGCCCTATTCGCCCTATTCGCCCCATTCGTTTTCCGCTCTTACCTTCCCGCGCTTTTCCCTGCTAAAAACCCGCTGGAAAAAGCCCATTGCAGATTGTAGCCGCCGCAGGGACCGTCAAGGTCCAGCACTTCGCCGGCAAAAAACAGCCCCGGCGTCAGACGGCTTTCCAGCGTATCCGGATTGACTTTTTTCAGCGAAACCCCGCCGCGCGTAACCATCGCTTTGTCCCAGCCTTCAGTCGCTTTGATGGTAAACGGCATCGCGGTCAGCAAACGGCAGACATTTTCTCTGCCCGCCGCATTGAATTCGGCGGCTTTAACATCCCCGATATTACCGGCCAAACCGCAAATAATATCCGCCAGCGCGGCCGGCACCTGCATCGAGAGCAGATTGCGAAGATGTTTTTTGCCGCTGTTGCGCTGCCATTCGTCAAACAAATCCATCCAGTATTGCGGAGTGCGCCCGGCAAACAGATTCACCGCCAGCGGCACCACCGGAGTTGTTTTGAGCAATTGGGAGATTTCACCGGCAAAATCAATAACGGCCGGGCCGGAAATGCCATGATGCGTAAAAAGCAGATCCCCGGCTGATAATTTTTTGCGATACTTCGGCAGATCAATAAAAGCGGTGACGCTGGAAAAACTTATACCGGAACATTGAGCGGGCCAGGTTTCGACGGTCCGCAGCCCGGTCAAACCCGGCAGCGGTTCGACAATCTCATGTCCGGCCTGTTCCGCCAGCGCATAGCCGGTCATGCCGCCGCCAAGTTTAGGATAGCCCCTGCCCCCGCAAGCGACAATCACGCGATCAGTGGCAACCGTTCCGTCCGGCATAACCACTCCGGTAACGCGTCCGTCAGTTATCCCCAGACGGGTTATTCTGGCGGAGACATGGATATTCACTTTCAACAAATCACATTGATGCAGCAAAACGTTTAAAACATCAGTTGCCCGTCCGGATTTCGGGAAATAATGAAACCCGTCTTCCGCGATCATCGGCACACCGTGTCCGGCAAAAAACTGCCGCAGGTTTTCCGGAGTCATGGCGCTCAGCGCCGGCAGCATGAAACGCCCCTGCCATCCGAACCGTTCGGCAAATCCAGACGGCGGCAGCACATTGGTCACATTGCACTTCCCCCCGCCCGAAGCCAGCAGTTTAGCGCCCGCCTGCGGCAGTTGTTCAAAAACATCAACCCGGCCCCCAGCCTCCGCCGCAGCCACAGCGGCCATCAGTCCCGCAGGCCCGGCCCCGATCACCACGGTCTTGATTACACTATTTTTCAATTGAATACCTTTATAATTTAAAAACAACAGTTTTAAAAATGAAATCCGAAAAATGCTCTTATACCCTCAAGAGCGGTGGTCTTACCAATATCATAACTATTCGCATAGACGATATGGTATTTTGCTTTCATAAATTCTGAAAGATAATTTTTTATTTGCTTTATAAAGTTCTAATACATCCCTGATTGTACATTTGTCACCATGGGGAGACATCCATACTTCCTTAATACATTCTTCCAGATGAATTCTCCCTATTACATACAATCTGTTTTTTTCATCAATCCGCTTGGTAAATTGGCTTGGTTTGGGATTGATATTTACCCAGCGCCACTCTTTTTCACCCTTATATGCTGAGTGCTTTGTTATGCTAATTATATTGTATATCGACCTACTTAACGTTGCGGCAAAAATATTTTCTGGCAATTCTGACCCAGGGATACCACCTTTAGCTAAGAAATCATACATTTTCGCATAAGAAGTATCACCGAACCAACTCTTAATGTCCTTTTCAACCATTTTTATGGCAACACTGTTGCAGTATTTACACTTGTGTAAATTTGCCGGATGACGAACACTCACCGCTCCCCCATTAGGATATTCTACAATACCTCTTTCCTGTATGTAGTTGCCATCCGGAAAATGTTCATAGATAAATCCCTTATCAAGTGCGCTGAAGTCAAATCCTATAGCTACTCCACCGTTAGGGGTATATGCACGCCATTGCTCTAAATAGTTTGATTTCTCGCTGAATGATGAAATAAATAGGTTTAGGTCTTTATAGCTATCAAAACCTTTAATAAGATACTTCCGAAAACTCTCATGTTCAGGCTGACATTTATATTTTTTCAGAATACTAATCACAATATTCCGAGCATGTTCGACTTCCAAAGGATCATTCATCTGGTCATACTTAGTCATTCGCATACTCTCGCTCTCAATGATTCCCTTGAAAGCTTCAATTGGTGCGTAATGATACAATAGTTTTGGCATACTCATTATTATAATGTTTCCTCAACTTATTTTACTTTCACTACATCGCTCAATAACTTTACATAAGTACAACTGCCTCCTAATTTACCCCATGAAAGCCAGGAATCAACAGATGCATCAAAAGCGGCTATTTTGCGGCTTAGTTTTTTCGAGTGTTCCATAGTAAAAAACAAATCATGATTTTTTAGTCGTAATCTGCTGCATACTAGAACTTTGCTCACCAGTTCATTGACAAATCTACTATAAGTATAAAAGGACACGTTATGGTGATAACGTAAAAATCAATCAAAAAACCAGGAGACAAGTATCATGGCAGTCGGCAGCGGCGGACTGCTGAAAATGGGAATAATGAGACGGGCGGTTGCCCGGACTGTTCTGCCGGCCGCGCGCCAGAGACAGGCAAGCCGCATGGGCAAAAACATGGGGCCGATGGGTCTTATGGGGCCGGTTGCGGCGGAAAAAGCAGAGAATGGGAATAATGAGAATAATGGGAATGATGGGAGTGTCGCCGGGAAATCCGATGAAACTGTTGCTCAAAGACTCTCTAGCTTCTCGGAAATCTCGAAAGACAATGGGAGGACTGGGAAGACTGGGAAGACTGGGAAGACTGGGAGGACTGGGAAAGGGGTGTCCAGAATCTGCGAGGGGGTGTCCAGAATCCGCGAGGGGGTGTCCAGAATGTCGGAGTTGTCCGACCTGTCCGTATCGGGCGGGCGGGTATCCAGAATGAGGTGGCGGGTGTCCAGAATGTTTATCGCAACGCGAAAACCCATAGGCCCCATAGGCCCCATAGGCCCCATAGGACCTCTATGAGCCATCTACTACTTGCGCAGTATTCTTTGAGATTTTGGCAAAAATGAGTTAAATAACTGGCAAGGATGCTATTTTGTGTTATCTTTATGGTTTTATCAATATTTTAGAAACGGCTGGAAGAGATGAAAGCCGGTAAATCAGAATCATTAGATTATTAAGGAGTCCAAAATGAGTGTACCATTTAAAGTTGATCTTAAGGACAAAGTCGCGGTAGTCACCGGCGGCGGCGGCATTCTCTGCGGCGTCATGGCCAAAGCCCTGGCCGAATGCGGCGCGAAAGTTGCCGTGCTTGACCTGCGCGAAGAAAATGCCAACAAAGTTGCCGATATGATCAAAGCAGCAGGCTATACCGCCATCGGCGTGGCCGCCAACGTGCTGGAATACGACAGCCTGATCGCGGCAGAGAAAATCGTCTGCGAAAAGCTCGGCCCCTGCGACATCCTGGTTAACGGAGCGGGCGGCAATCATCCCAAAGGCACCACCTCCAAAGAATATCTGTTCAAAGAAGACCTGGAACTGGCCGGCAAAGAACTGACCACATTCTTCGATCTCGATCCGGCCGGCGTCGGTTTCGTTTTCAACCTCAACTTCCTCGGCACCTTGCTCCCGACCCAGATTTTCTGCCGCAAAATGGCGGAAAAGAACGGCGGCGTGGTAATCAATATTTCCTCGATGAACTCATTCACCCCCCTGACAAAGATTCCGGCGTACAGCGGCGCGAAAGCGGCAGTGAGCAACTTCACCCGCTGGCTGGCAGTCCACATGTCAAAGGTGAACATCAGAGTGAACGCGATCGCTCCCGGATTCTTCCTGACAGACCAGAACCGCGCCCTCCTGACCAATGCGGACGGCTCACTGACCGCGCGCGGCAAGACCATCATCGCCCACACCCCGATGGGCAAATTCGGCGATCCGGAAGATCTCGTCGGCGCGTTGCTCTGGCTGGCGGACAACAAAGGCGCGGGATTTGTTAACGGCACAGTTATTCCGGTTGACGGAGCTTTCTCCGCTTTCTCCGGAGTATAACGTTTATTGGTGACAAAAAAACGGGGCGGCCGGATTGGCCGTTTCCGGGTTATTAGAGATTAAAGAACATGATTGCCCTGATCGATTACAACATGGGAAATCTGCTGAGTGTCTCCAAGGCGCTTGAATACGTCGGCGGGGACATCAGAGTTGTTGACACGCCCGCTGATGTTGCCAAAGCGGACGCGGTAATCCTGCCGGGAGTCGGCAACTTCGGCGACGGCATGGAACATTTGCGCGCCAGAGGCTTTGAACAGCCGGTGATCGACGCGGTAAAGAGCGGCAAACCGTTCCTGGGCATCTGTCTGGGCATGCAGATGCTGCTCGACGCCAGCGAAGAAGCTCCGGGCGTCAAGGGGCTCGGCATCATCAAGGGCAAAGTGGTGCGTTTTCCGGAAAATATTGAAAAAGTTCCCCACATGGGCTGGAACAGCGTAAGCATCGACCGGCCATGCAGGATACTTGAGGGCGTTTCAGACGAAAGTTATTTTTATTTCGTGCATTCATATTATGCGTGTCCGGAAGCGGCGGACGCCGTCATCGGCAGTTGCGAGTATATCAGGCGTTTTGCGGCGATTATCGGCGGCAACAATATTTTCGCGACGCAATTTCATCCGGAAAAAAGTCAGAATGCCGGATTGCAGATTTTAAAAAACTTTGTAAAGTATTCATAACCGTGATATAATGAATGGAATTATCATTTAAAAATAACATATAAAAGCAGGAGTCATGCACGATGAACGAAAACTTAAAAAATAATCCGGTGGTCATTGATATTCTTGCTTATCTGAAAGAAAGCTTTGAAATTGAAGGTGAATCGGCGGATGAACTGGTTGAGAGTTTTATCGAATCCATCGGCGAACATATCACCGAAGCGGATGCTAATTTAAGTTCATCAAGCTGGGTGGACCTGTCCAGAGTCGGCCATACGCTGAAAGGTTCAGGCGCAAATGTCGGCGCAAATGCCTTATCCGAAGTCGGCAAGAAACTCGAATTTGCCGCCAAAGCCGAAGATGTTGCCGCCTGCGTGGCAAGCATTGCCCAATTGAAGGAACTGTACGCAGAGCTGAAATGACCGGAAAAATATCTGTTGCCAGACGAAAAGCATTATTGTCTGAAATAAACCGTTTACTTTATCAGAAATACGGCATACTGCACTGCAAGCTCAATCACCGAAATCCTTTCGAACTGCTGGTGGCAACAGTCCTTTCCGCGCAATGCACCGACGAGCGAGTCAATCAGGTGACGGCAAAACTCTTCAAGCTGTTTCCGGACGCTGCCGCCTTTGCCGCGGCGGAAACCGTTGACCTTGAAAACGCAATCAGAACTGCCGGGCTTTTCCGTAATAAAGCAAAAAGCATCATGGCGGCCAGCCGCAGGCTGATCGAGAACTACAATGGAGCAGTTCCCGCTGATATGGCGGCGTTGACCAGTCTGCCGGGCGTAGGCAGAAAAACCGCCAACGTAGTGCTGGGCGATGCGTTCGGCATACCGGGATTTCCCGTGGACACCCATGTCAAAAGAGTGCTCAACCGGCTGGGAGTCACTGTTTCGGACGAACCGGAGAAGATTGAGGCGGAAGTGAATTCCGCCATCGCGCCGGAATATTGGGTAAACCTTTCGCACTTGCTGATTATGCATGGACGCGAGACCTGCCGGGCCGGAAATCCGGCCTGTGAGGTCTGCCTGCTCAGCGCAATATGCAGATATTATAAAAATAGAAAGAAGAAAATTTATACTCTATAAGATTGAAAATTTAACATAGACGAGTCGGATTGTGGATTGGATTTTTTCGATCCGACTGATTGGCGATATGAATATCGCCTGAAGGAGGAACGGAAAAATACGGCCGCAAGACAATCGCCGCAAAGCGGTTGCGATCTTTTGAGTTTGGATTCGCACTCTTCGAGGCCTTCGATACCCCGGTATCGGCAGCCTCTCAGAATACGAACCAATTCTCAAAATATTCGCAATCTATTTTAAATTTTCAACCTTATAGAGTATTAATCATCATGAAAAGACTGAAAAAGAAATTCCGCCAAATCCAGAAACTGCCTGACTGGCTGTTTATTCCCCCTGCCCTCCTGATTAAATTTCTTAAGACTTTTATCATGCGCACTGAGGTCATTGATCCGTTCAATCTGATTGAAAATGCCCGCGGCTGTGTGACCGTCACCTGGCACAACCGCCTGATGTTCTTTCCAGCGATGTTCCCGGTCGCCACCAGAAAGCGCACCGTCGCGGTGGTAAGCCCCTCACGGGACGGACAGTATATTACGGACCTGATTTCCCATTTCGGCCTGAAAAGCCTGCGCGGCTCCTCCAATAAAAAAGGCGCGGAGGTGCAGCGCGAAGCCATCAAGGCAATCAATGACGGATTTCATGTAAGCTTTACGCCCGACGGGCCGCGCGGCCCCAAATACCGGATGAGCCGCGGACCGATTCATCTGGCCAGCGTCACCGGCACGCCGGTGATTCCGATCAGCATCAACGCTTCCAGTTACTGGCAAATCAACAGTTGGGACAACTTCCAGATACCGAAACCTTTTGCCAAACTGACCATGATTTTATCCGAACCGATTAAAATCCCCCCCAACCTGACGGAAGCGGAACTGGAGTATTGGCGGACAACCGTTGAAGCAGCATTGATGAAGATAACCGCGGACCGCGGCAATCCCGTTCCGACGAATAATCAAAATTAAATATTTTCTGATTGAAAGTGTTGCTGAGGCAAGCTATAATTATACTCTAATAAGGCTGAAAATTTAACATAGACGAGTCGGATTGTGGATTGGATTTTTTCGATCCGACTGATTGGCGATATGAATATCGCCTGAAGGAGGAACGGAAAAATACGGCCGCAAGACACTCGTCCCGCGCCTGCGGGATTACGATCTTTTGAGTTTGGATTCGCACTCTTCGAGGCCTTCGATACCTCGGTATCGGCAGCCTCTCAGAATACGAACCAATTCTCAAAATCTTCGCGATCTATTTTAAATTTTTAACCTTATAGAGTATAAACATAACCGGAGAATCCCGGATTCTGATACTTGTTTGAAGGAGCAGCAAAGGTGGGAAAAAGTTTTTCCTTAAAAATAGGCAATGACCTTAACGAACTGGCCGGACTCTGCCATGAAGTCCACAATTTTCTGGAAGAGGAAAAGGCGCCAGCGTCGCCAATTTATAAAATCGACCTTGCCTTGGAAGAAATGCTGACCAATGTCATTAAATACGGCTATGATGATGACGCCCGCCACGAAATCAGCGTTTCTTTGCAGTTGGATCAAAACCGGATACTGCTGGAAATGCGCGATGACGGACATGAGTTCAATCCGCTGCTTGAAGCTCCCCCGTCCGATTTGTCCGGCGAACTGGAAGAGCGCCGGGTCGGGGGCATGGGAATTCTTCTGACGCGCTCGATGGTTGACGCCATTTCCTATTCACGGGACGGCAATCTTAACGCGGTTACAGTTTCCGTTAATATAAATTAAAAACGGTGAGTAAGGGCTTTTGAAATTGATTTTTTATTTTAATGGATTATTATTAACCAATAAGCTTAATATAGTTCATTATTGAATATTGGTTAAATAACATAAAAAGAGAGCGAGAAAATGAAAATTACACAGCAGGCGCAGGATGGTATAATCAATCTGGCTATTGCTGGACGCCTCGATGCGGTTTCCGCGATAGATGCTGACAAGGAATTTGCAAAAGTTCTGGATGCGGGCAATGACAGGTTGCTTATCGAATTGTCACAACTGGAATATATCAGCAGCGCCGGTCTCCGGGTTCTGCTCGTGGTCGCCAAGCGCATCCAGCAGAAAGGCGGCAAAGTCGTACTCTGCGCCCTGGTGCCGAACGTCAAGGAAGTATTCGAAATCAGCGGCTTCTCATCCATTTTCAAAATCTTTGACAATCCCGCTGACGCCGCGGCATTTCTCAAAGGTTGAATTTAAACCAGATCCTTTTTCAAACCCGGCCCATGCCGGGTTTGTTTTTTTTGTCAATAGTTCCATGCCGCCGGATCAAGCAGATAGAAATCTTTTAATTCCAGATAGAGCGCCGGATGCTTCTGTTGCATAAGCTTCGGACAGGAGAAGAACGCCTCGGTCGCCACCGCGAAAAACTCCGCGCGGTTAGAAGCGCCGTATTCGTCAATTACATCTTCAATGCCGTTTTCCGTTTCATCACATAACTCATTGAATTCCTCTTCCATAATCTTATTCCAGCGCTCATATTCCTCGCGGTTGTGTAAAATGGGAATGCCGTCGGCCACGCCATTGGCCTGATCAAGCTGGTGCGCGAATTCATGCAGCACCACATTGTTGCCGATGCCCAGCTTGCGGCTTTCGTATTTCGCCGAGTCCCAGGTCAAAACGACATTGCCATACCCCCAGGACTCGCCGTCCAGGGCATTCTCATTGCCTTGAATCACCTGATTGCCGACCCGCCCGGCGCCGCGGGCAATATAAGCGGAAGGATATACCAGAACAGAATTCAGCGTGGGAAAACATTCCAGGGCTTTGTTGAGCAGCAGAATACATGCATTCGCCGCAATCGTGACTTTTATCTCGTCGGTAATCGCGAGTCCGCCGCAGCCTTCAAATTCCTTCTCGTCAATGAAGATATTTATCCGGCCCTGCAACTCTTTTTTCAGATCTTCCGGCAGAAACCGGTAAAGCGCCACATTCCGCTTCAATATCCCCAGCCATTCCTCCGGCAGTTCGCGCATCATCAGGTTCTTTTCCCGGTTGCTGCGAAAAACAGCGCCGATAATGATGCCGATGACGATAGCCGCCCCCAGGGCGGCAAGCATTATGATTTCAATCGTTTCCAAAGACGTTTCCTCTGAGATTTCAAATAAAATAGATGTTATTAACGCCTATTCAAGCAGGACGCGAAAATATCGGAGATAATCGGCAGCCGTAATTAATTATTGCAGGGTCATTGAATTGAACCGGCGGGTATCCGGATCAACATCACCGGTGGGAACGTTAAGCGGCGGCTGGCGGTCAACCGTACCCCAGCGTCTGGAAAACGGCCAGAAGATCACACTGGCTCTGCCGACAATATTCCTGCGGGGAACGGGACCCCAGCAACGGCTGTCATAACTGGACCCGGTATTATCGCCCATCATGAAATAACTGTCCGGCGGCACCTGGTAAACTGCATCACGGACAAGAAACGGGTCTTCGTTGTGGTGGCCCTGATAGCCGCCCTTGCCGCTGTATACCTTGTCAAATTTAGGCGAAAAATCCGTGATCGGCCGGAAATTGCTCTCGCCGTCCGGTTTTACGTAGAGCTTGTTATCGACTATTTTCAGGGAATCTCCCGGCAAACCGACCAGACGTTTAATGTAATAATATCCTTTATCCGAAAGCTTGCTCCTTCTGGACGGATCCACAATCCCCTCGGTGTTGAACACCACAATATCCCCGCGGTTCAAACCGGTGATATGGTGAGAATAGCGGTCCACAAACAGGTGATCCCCCTGCGACAGCCAGCCGTCGCATAAAATCGTCCCCTTGGCATAACGCTTATTCTCGCGAATTGCAGTATACGCCGCCACCTGCTCACCGGTTCCGGGAAGAACATAGTTGGTATCGCCGATCTGCAGCCGTATTTTATCGAAAAATAAATTGCCGGCATTGGCAACGCCGGTAAGCTCGCCATCCTCGCTGATTTCCAGCCTGGCCTGACTGGCGGCGAACAAGGGATAGCGCAGAATGGCCGGACATTTTTCAATCGCGTCATTGTGTGAAATATAATGCACACCGAACAATGTGGGCTGCATGGAACTGGTCGGGATTTTGAACGGCTGAAAGAAAATGCCGCGGATGCCGAAAGCGACTACCACCGCCACCGCGATAATATCCAGATACTCGGTAATGGTGGAATTTTTTCGATGGCGGATAAGTTTTACCAGCCGCTGATGTCCTTCGTTCAGGACTTGCTTTACTCCCTCAACGCTATCCGGCTTGAACGCGGCGACATCCGCCGCCAGAGTCTGCAAGCCGGTCTTCTGGTCGCTGTTCATAATATCGTCGTCAACATGCAGGATATGATTGACATGGTGCTTGAAATGCTTAAGCTGCTTTTTCAGGCTGCGACGTTGAAAGAAATTCATAATCAGGCCTTTATTATTATTCCTCGTCGTTGGTTTTCAATACTTCAACGAATGCTTCCTGCGGGATATTCACCTGTCCGATCTGTTTCATGCGCTTTTTGCCTTCTTTCTGCTTTTCCAGCAGTTTGCGTTTACGCGTGATATCGCCGCCGTAACACTTGGCAATAACGTTTTTGCGGAGGGCCTTGATGGTTTCGCGGGCGACGATCTTGCCGCCGACCGCGGCCTGGACCGCAATTGTGAACATGTGCTGAGGAATAACCTCGCGCAGCCGTTTGGCCAGCGATTTGCCGCGGGAATGGGCATGGTCGATATGCACGATTGAAGCGAACGCGTCAATCGGTTCGCCGTTGACCATGATATCCATTTTCACCAGCTTGTCGGTGCGGTATCCGGCCGGCTCGTAATCCAGGCTGCCGTAACCGCGCGTGATGGATTTGAGTTTATCGTGAAAATCAATCAGGATTTCCAGCATCGGCAGTTCAGCCGTAATAATTACATGATGCCCGTCAACCGAATTGGTGGCGGTGCAGATGCCGCGTTTGTTCATAATCAGGTTCATGATATCGCCGATGTAGATATTCGGGGCCATCACTTTCGCCGTGATTAAAGGCTCTTCAATATGGTCAATGCCGGACGGGTCCGGCAGATGAACCGGATTGTCAACCTCGACCATCGTGCCGTCTTTCAGGAAAACATGATAAATCACGCTGGGATAAGTGGCGATGATATCCATGTCGTATTCGCGGCGCAGACGCTCCTGGATGATTTCCATGTGCAGCAGACCGAGGAACCCGCAGCGGAAACCGAAGCCGAGCGCCGCGGAGGATTCAGCCTGATAAATAAATGCGGCGTCATTCAACTGAAGCTTGCTCATGCTCAACTTCAACTGCTCGTAATCCGCCGTGTCAATCGGATAAATGCCGCTGAACACCATCGGCGTCACGGTTTTGAAGCCAGGCAGCGCGTTCGTGCATGGATTTTTCACGTCGGTAATGGTATCGCCGATCTTGGTATCCGCGGGACTCTTGATATTCGGAATGACATAGCCCACCGAACCGGTGGTCAGCTTGTCGCATGGTTTCATATTGGGGCCGAAAGTTCCGACTTCCTTGATTTCGCTTTCAAGCCCGGTGCTCAGCAGACGCATTTTGGTTCCCCGGCTGAATTCGCCGCTGAATACCCGGATATAAGTAACCACGCCGCGATAAGCATCGTAGTTGGAATCGAAAATCAGGCCGCTGGCTCCGGCAAAATCCATCGTTTTAGGCGACGGCACTCTTTTTACGATAGCCTCCAGCACTTCCGCGACGCCGGTGCCGTCCTTGGCGCTGATCAGCAGCGCTTCTTCGCGGGGTATCGCCAGCACTTCTTCCATCTGCTGATAACAGAGTTCCACATCCGCCGACGGCATATCTATCTTGTTGATCAGCGGAATCACCACCAGATGCTGGCGGAACGCCAGAGTGACATTGGCCACCGTCTGGGCCTGAACCCCCTGCGTGGCGTCAATCAGCAGCAGCGCGCCTTCGCAAGCCGACAGCGCCCGGCTGACTTCATAAGTAAAGTCAACGTGTCCGGGAGTGTCAATCAGATTGAGTTCATACTCCTGACCGTCAGCGGCATTGTATTTCATGCGCACGGGATGGGATTTAATGGTAATCCCGCGTTCCCGTTCCAGGTCCATATCATCCAGTACCTGTTCCTGCAAGTCCCGCTTGCTGATCGTGTTGGTGATTTCCAGCAGCCGGTCCGCCAGCGTTGACTTCCCATGATCTATATGGGCAATAATGGAAAAGTTTCTAATTAATTTTAATTCAGCCATATCCAATCCAAGCAAAAATGCATTTTTATTGTGTTAATTCCAAAAAACAAAGACTTAATTTAATCCGGAATTCCATTTTTAGCAATCCGCGATAGCGAAAATACGGCGATTTTATCCAACAATTCCGAAGAACGTTCAGAGGAGTCAGGAACCATGGACGCGCTCTATCATGATTTCCCTCGCCTTCAACTTTTCTCGCTTTTCTCTCCCGCAGTCGCGAGTCCCGGCAAGCGGGGCACATTTTTCTCGCTTTTCTCGCTTTTCTCGCTTTTCTCGCTTTTCTCGCTTTTCTCGCTTTTCTCGCTTTTCTCGCTTTTCTCGCTTTTCTCGCTTTTCTCGCTTTTCTCGCTTTTCTCGCTTTTCTCGCTTTTCTCGCT
>CAIKZE010000021.1 GCA_903831825.1 uncultured Lentisphaeria bacterium
AAGTGCATTGACAGGACTGAAAACAGATGGTTTTCCCCACACCGTGCGCGGCGAACTCAAGGTCCTCGGCACATTGTCCAGACTATAGGGATTCTTAAAAATCTCCTGATTCGGTTCCGCCGTGTATTCGTATGTTTCGAAAGTGCGGCCGGCATAAGCGCTGCCCGCTAAGGTTATCACTGTCAGAAGGCTCATTAATAGTTTCATGGGTTTCTCTCTTTATTATTAATATTTTGAAAGTGAAAGTAATTTTGCATATTCGGCTTCGGCGGAAAATTGACCGAACGCATCACTGATAAGACCTAAATACTGGAAATCTTTCGCGGCGCTGCCGGCTTCGCTAAAATTCTTCGGAGTGTTCCTGCGTTCGAGATTTATCAAGGCTCTAAGCGGGGTCACCTGTCCGGCTGGAAGTTGGAGTTTTGCAAGTGTTGCATCCGCCTCGGAAAGAACTTTCTCCCTCCACTGTGCATAGCCGATTGTGTGGAGCTCCGGAAAGTCTGCAATGATATGATAATTTGACATGTTGCCTAGAACAGCAACAGGTTTCCCATTGTGATACATGATCAAGTTAATACGCCAAGTCGCATTTTCAGTAACTTTCTCAAGTCCCATCGGTTTCACGGCTATTTTGAAGACCATATTCCATGTGTTGCCGGAAGTGAAGCTCGCAGCCTCCCATTCACCGTTCCATTTGGAATCCATCCCCTGCCCATCATACTTCTGCTTCCCCATCGAATAAACATATTGGAAAGATGGACACCCCGGCGGCATTAGAAATATTTCATAGGAATAAGCTGAACTCCAACTGTCAGGTTTAAGATTTTTTGCATTATCCCGCTCCTGCTGCTTTTGAATACTTGTCGCATTTGCTAAAACTGTCGAAAGCCCCAGATAAATGTAATTATCGTCATAAAGCGCTTTATAGGTAAATTGCACCGCACGACTAGTCACATTCTTAAATGAATTGCAAGTGTCCGCATTTTTCCATTCGCCCTCATTGAATTTGCCGTCAAGCGCAACCGGACCACTGACCCGACTCGCAAAAAGTACCGGCTTCACCACCTCATGCCCTGTTGCCGGCATGGAAAAAAGTTTACCCAACGCTTTTTCGGCTGCCGCAACCTCATCCTGTGCTTTTGTGTTGTTTGACGCCGAAACCGCAGTCTTGTCTTCCGCAGCTACGGCACCCACTGCAGCCAATACAAGAACTGCAGCAATATACAGTTCTGAAAATATTCTCATTATTATCTCCTTTTTCATCCTGCGGTTCATCAACTTATTTTTTAATACCGAGTTGTTCTCATCGGGAAAGGGACGCGTCAGCAGAGTGGCGCCACTGCAGCTTGGATTTGTTGTAGCCACTGCACTCTGTTGCCGTGTTCTTTAGATTGCGGCTTGGGGCAAATCCCCCTGCCATTTGGTCGGCTTATTTCTCTTGTTTGGTGATAGTTAAATCATCCACTAGCATAAGGTCATTTGAGCAAATGCGGAAGGAGATGCGTTTTGCGCCAGAACCGACAACTTTAAGCGTTTCGGTTACTTTTGCCCACTTCCCATCCTCGACATCCTCGACATCACGGGACTCTATTGAATAACGCGGACTGTTATCACCATAAACAGTGGCATGGACTATCGGACTATTTGGCTTCTCCCCGTAAACATAAAAAGTAATGGTATAGACTTCCGAATCTTTTGTTGGAATACCGCCCTCAGGATTAAAATAAAAACTGCCTTTTAGCTCAAGGGAGGCTTCTCCGGTGTGAAATTTATCACTCTTGCGAGCAACCGCCTCTTTGTCGGGCGCGGGTTCACTCGTTTGGTTAAAGATATCTGGGATCAACACTGAACCTTCTTTTTTACCCGGAGTGAAAGACCATCCTTTTTTCTTCGCTTCTAGGTAATGCGCTCCATCCTTTTTGTTTGTCTGAATAACTTGCCATTTTTCGAAAGTACCTTTTCCCTGCATGAGGTCATTCGGATCGATTTCCTGCTTAGTTGCCGCTTCCTCGGCGCTAGCGCCTAAAGTTAACCCCATGAGTACTGAAATTACTGTTATTTTGAGGACATTCATATTCATATTCCTTTCTTTTCTCGTTTAAAGTACATTCTATTTTAAATGAATAAATAACTCTTCAAGTTTTCATTTGCAGCCAAGCCAATTTGCTTATGACAAAAACCGCTATATAATTGAATACAGTCAAACGTTCTCCTGCTTCCAGACAATTTCTTTTTTTAATAATTTATATTGTACTTACCGGTGCCCACG
>CAIKZE010000022.1 GCA_903831825.1 uncultured Lentisphaeria bacterium
AGGCATGTATCCATGCCGTTAAGTTCAGCGCGAATAGTCTGGTGCCGGTTTATATCCGCGGTTTTATCTTTACCGTCCGCTCTTGACAGTTTGGCTATTACAGATTCCAGTTCATGCCATTTTATATTGCGTTTCTCCAGTTCATCATAGTAATGTGGCATATTATCATTTATTCTGGAATAAAACGGCTTAAAACATTCTACACATGTAGATGTTTTTCTTTCTGCTGGCGACAGGAAAAACAATCCATAAAGATTAGCTCTAGTACTTAGGCCGGATTTTACTTTACAAATATGATCGCGTCCCGCCGCGGCACCTACGGCTATCAGAAGCGATAATGCAGTTACCTCCGGACTCACCTGAACTGATCTAGATACCTGCTCGTTCACATCTCCCAAAAACGATGGCAGCCAATCATTCGTGAATGCTGGCAGCGGTGTCATTGCGGGGTTTTCATCGATTGCTTGCCACTCCAGCATCGGATCTTCGAGAAATTCAGCATTAATTATTGCCAATCCGGTTTTAACATCCGCAGGCTCTGCTGACAGTGTTAACGCCGGTGCGTCTGATAGTAACAGTTGTCTGTTGTCTACACTCATTTTAACCTCTCAGATAAAGTAGTTTCTGGAACTTCTGCGTATCTTCGCGCCAGTGTCCTGGCAGCCTTGATTGCCGTGCTGGATCAAATGTCTTGCTGTCAAAGCCAAGCCGGGTAAAGACTGCCTTTAGGTTTTCGATTTCATGTAGCTGTGTT
Organism: uncultured Lentisphaeria bacterium; assembly: GCA_903831825.1. Lineage (GTDB taxonomy): Bacteria > Verrucomicrobiota > Lentisphaeria > Victivallales > Victivallaceae > CAIPAT01. The sequence goes on from CAIKZE010000022.1 coordinate 755, forward strand.
TCAACGACCGCATGAAGCGACTTGTTTCCACTGAAAGTTAAAGCCATAACTGGGAATCCTTTTAAAATCATCTTATACCAGAACACGCTCTGATCTCTCAAATCAACGTTATCATTTTCAAAAAGGGAATACTTGTGTTTTGCTATATTCCGTTTTGTACGAAAAGACAGCACGCCGTCATCATTGAGAGCACCTCTAGGACTGACCGGGTTCAGGCAGATAAAAGGATGCTGGACTCCGTAGGCTTCGATTGCTTTGATCCAGGAGCTGCGCAGCATTACATGCTGCCGTTTCTTTGCATCGAACTTGTCACCTAAAAAAAGAAAATCTTCTTGATCATATAGCGCTTCAATGAAGGCAATTGCTTCTGCCGCCGACTTGTAATCGGTCATACTGACTGGCTGGAAGCTTGATCTTTTCTGCAGTTCCGCTAAAATCTCTTCATGGGTAAGGTCGGCGTAATCAACAATGAAACTTTTGAAGTCGGCTTTTGGATTCAGGGCAGGATTCGATGCAGTCGGAGCAGTGCTTCTCGGCGCTATTCGTTTGCTGACAGGTATGGCCTGTGATTCTGCCGGTTTTAACTTATTTCTGGCTAATTCTTTTATTGCCGTCGCCTTGTCCTTGCCGGATAATGCAGCATACCAATCGATACAATCTCCTGAAGCTCCGCAGGAAAAGCACTTAGCTTTCTTGCCGCCTGCGTAAACCGAACAGCTGGGGTTGGTTTCCCCGTGGATTGGACAGCAGATATTCTTCCCAGGCGTGACCTCAGTGCCAAAATGGTTCAGCACGCTGATACAATCATTCTTCGCTTTAGCTTGAATTATCAACGAGTTAGCGTTACTGTATCCGTAGTTAAGTTTCAAGTGGCCGCTGATTCCATTGCCGTGGAATTTTGCGGCTCTTTTATTTAATTTTTCTTCGTCTCGCATATGGTCACCCTCAAAGTTATTTTAAAGTTTTTGTTCTGCCTATCTGAGATGTACTGCAAATATTTTTCGTACGCTCGCAGCGACCTTCTAAATTCCAACAGTTCCTGAGGCTGCATTGGCCCGTTTTTGTTACACAGCACTCGTCTTTTGTTGCCGGTTTCGCCGTTGTCCAAAAACGTGCCTTTATTCAGCATTTTAATGAAACTCTCACCCCTAAAAAAACACATTGATTCAACGTCTTCGATGGTGTTCAGATCAAAAGTAGCCATTTTTCAGTTCCATTCAATTAATTTTGTTAACTTCTTTCAATTCAATCCACTTGATTAAATCGACCTGCCGATAGAACCGTCGCCCTCCTAGCTTTATGCATGGGATTTTTTCTCTTTGCGTACTTTGCCAGTTGGCCAGAGTTCCTGGCGACAATCTCAAGTACTTCGCGGCTTCCGCACGGTTCATCAGTGCGGACGATTTTTCGTCATTTTCTTTCTGCATTTTTCATGCTCCTTTTGTTAAGGTTGTTTAAACTAATTTCAATTCTTTTGCTAAAATTAATTATAGCACAAACTAATCGATTAAAAAAGACATTTTTGAGGCTAAAAAGGACATCCGTAACCAATGTCTGCTTTTTTTTCTAAACTTTTAAAAATACATGAACGGCGGCTGGAGTTAGGGAAAGCGTGAAAAGCAATTTGACTTTTTCGATGTAACAAGTATTCTGTTACTGATCTTGCGTGTTTCCTGTTGGGTAATATATGACCGATTAACTTTTTTGGTGAATGAAATGACTAAAATTGCAGCTGCCGGCACGTTGCGCAATGCCGCTGAACATGGCGATGCGAAAGCCCAGTTCAGCCTTGGCGTATGTTATCAGAACGGATGGGGTGTCGGCAGAGATACGGCGGAAGCGGCAAAGTGGTATAGCAAAGCCGCTGAACAGGGGAACGCCGATGCCGAGGCGGCGCTCGACGCATTGGACTTTAGCAGGAGCGATTTGAATGAGTAGAACGCTGATCATTTTACTGGCGCTGGCGGCCTGCCTTGAGCCATACTGCAGTTGGGGCGCGGCAGGTGCCGATGCATTTCGCCGGGCGGCGGAACAGGGGGATGCGAAAGCCCAGTTCAGCCTTGGCTGGTGTTACAGCAAAGGGGAAGGCGTCGCCAGGGATACCCAAAAAGCCGTTGCATGGTACCGCAAAGCCGC
>CAIKZE010000023.1 GCA_903831825.1 uncultured Lentisphaeria bacterium
GTAACAAAAAACAAAAATAGGAAGATCATTGTTGGAAGATGATAGCGGAGCTTTTTCTCTTGAAAGTAAGTTTTTAAGAAAAAAAGCAGAAAAAAAACAGGTAAATAGCGAATCAGACTTGACAAAAGACCTCATAGAAGGTAGTCGGCTTGCTGAATAGATATTTTGCACTTCTCCGTGATAGCCCTATGTCCGAGCGTCGGCGATTTTACTGACTCGTCATAGGCAATCAGCATCTGCATGAATTTCTGCAGATCATCCGATCTTAGTCTTGGTCGCAGTAATGAGCCGAAGTTATCCGCCTCATTAAATAGAGTCAAATCATGAAGTAAAGCTGCATATTCATTTTCACTAACTCCTAATCTCTGTCCTCTGTCCCCTATGACTATTGCAATCTCACCAACCTCAAAATGGATGTTCTTCAGTACACAGATATTAGGTTGAACCGGTTTGCGGAAGAAGCGCCGCTGTCTGGCGCGGGCCTTCATGGTCAGGGCGAAGGCGGCCAGTTCTCCGGCGCGTTCGTCAATCTCAATACCGTACAGGTTATGGGTAAGTATCTTTTCCGGAATCTCGGCAGGCTCGTAGCCCTCTTCTTCATAAATGGCATAGAGCAGATCGAAAGCATAGACCAGCATGTGACCGGAACCACAGGCCGGATCGCAGATTTTCAGTTCTTCCGGCTTGCAGATGTGCAGAAAATCGATTTCGGCTTGTTCCGGCTTGATGTAATAATCCATCTGTTCAACCAGCCGAGAATTGGGCCGGTTTAGCATCCAGAGACGCCCGATGGAGTTTTCCACCAAGTAGCGCACGATCCAGTGCGGGGTGAATAACTGGGTTGCCGCCGGAATGTTTTCCGGAGTGATTTTTTTGTTTTTCTTCAGACCGTCGAATACCTCATCTTTCTTCTCGGAAATATAGAACTGATAGAGCCAGCCGATTACCTCGACATCCTGACAGATATCAGGAGTCATCGCATCGCGGGTTGAAGCCAGGATTGAGGTTCCTGAGAGCAGATCGTCCGGCATCAGCAGTTCAGTATAATCGGCAATCCGTTCAAACAGATAGGGCATGGCTTTGTGAAAGTCATTGCAGGCGGCAACTACCAGCAGGCGGTAAGCCTCAGACTGCGGATCACGGCTTGGAGCTGATCCGCTTAATAACGCATGTACCTGTTTGCGAATATTTTCGTCTAACATTTCTTCATCGATGTGCCCCATCTTGGCTTCCGCCAGTATCTCCGGCTGGGACTGTCCTTCGGCAGGCGAAACTACGCCGACGCGAGTGTAGCGGTTGACATCCATGAAGCGCAGAGCGCAGAAGCGGTTGAACCAGGTATACGCGATCTTCTCGATCACTTGTTCACTGTCATAGACGCTTATTTGTGTTTCCAGCTTCTCAACTGCCAGGGGATATTCGCGCCGGGCTGCGCTGTCACTGGCCAGCACCAGATTCATTTTTGCCGTCACCTGTTCAAGCAGGGAGCGACGGGTGTATTGGGCAAATTTCTTTAGTTTTGCGGTATCCATTAGATCTGAATCCTTTTCCCGTTGCGGATTTCGGTAAGCATGGCATCGCGTGTGGCGGCGAGGTAGCGTTCAACATCCTGTTCGTCTGAAAGCCAGGCCTTGTCGAACTTCACTCGAAGGTTCCGGCAGGCGACATATTCTGCTTTCGCTTCCATGACCGCACTGGTGCCACTGGCTGCCGCCGCCGGTTCGGTTGCCGCCGGCTGGCTTAACTCAACTAAACTGGACAACAGCCTTTGGTATTCGCCATCTTCGAACCGGTGCAAATCGTCACGAATGACCGCAATCAGTTTCTGCCGGGCGATTCTCTGGGTGAAATCCGCAAACGGCTGCGTCAGCCGTGATTGCTGCTCTGGCGTTAAGGCGGTGAACTCGGTCATGCCGCGCAGCCGTTGTTCCAGGGACTGAACAACAGTCCCGGCCTTGCCTGCTTCATCCCTTACTTCCGCGGTTATCCTAGCTTGCAAGGCATCAGTCAGCGATTTTACCTGCTGCATACAGTTACCCTTGAAGCAGTCGGAGGCAGCTAGAAGGTCGCGCAGTTTAGCAACTTCTTCAACTGGCACACAACTGAAATTGGGTTCCTGGGTTTGCAGGAACAAACTGGCATTGGCAAAGATTTCTTTCTGCGCCCCGCCCATGAACTTGCGAACCGGATCGATGATCTTTTCCTTCAGGTCAAGCAGAGTGTCTTCCTGCTTCGGCAGATCCGTCAGATACCAGACATAAGGCTTGCCGCTAATTTCCTTGATCGCCCCAATAACCGGTTTCAAGGCGGAGAGGAACGGGTATTGTCCGGCTTGCGCAATCAATGGGTTCAGATCATTCAATAACATCTTGAAAGCGTTTTCGGTTTCTCTGCCAAGTTCTTTGGCTTCCCCCGCTCCGGCAGGTGTGTTGAAGAATTCAGCGTAAAAGTCCTTGAGTCGCCGGACTTGCGACGCGGTGAAATCAATCTGCGGTTCCAGCACTACGTTACCATGTCCATGAGTATTCCGCAAGGCGCGTTCAAGCTCGGCGTCTTCGAGCTGGTTGCTGTCAGTCCGGAGCTCCACCTTGCCCCTGGCGCATAGCTTGGCCAGGATGCAAAGAATGGCGGCATAATACCAGCCGTAAGGTTTGCGGTCGAACCGCTCCAGTAAACTTTTCAGCGTCGTGCGAACGCCGTTCCGGTTGTTGCCGTGAATGAATGCCAGTATCTCCTGTTCCGCCTCCGACAACGAAATAGCATCATTGCCGAACAATCCTTCCTCTGATAACTTGAGAAACTTTCCGATATCGTTTTCGGTGTAGGTGAAATCTCCGAGCATGCGCAGATTCGGGTAGGTTTTGTCTATAAGAGAATGAAAGCCGCAGACAAGACGATTAAAGGCATCGCCGGTTGCGATGTCGAGCGGACTTCCGGCAACAAACAGTTTTGCCTTGCCTAGGAGAGCTTGGGTATTTTTTTGCACTTCGTTATAAAGAGCGCTGTTTTTTGATCCCTTGCTTTCTAAAATATGCTTGATCGTTTCATGCTGTGAAATGGACATTTTTTGACGGATGTATTTCTCTGTCTGCTTATACATAAGGAGGTCGCGCACCAGCTGTTTATCTGGTGGCATCAATACCAGCAGTTCATCCCGGCCCCAACTATTCCGGGAAAGGGTATTCTCATCGCCCGCCTTTTCATGGAATGGCGTGATGACATGGATGGCCAGCTCATATTCCTTGCCCTGCAAGCGGTCGTCTATCTTCTTCGAATAAGCATAGTCCTGGCCGTTATTGCCGTACCGGATCTTGCGGTTCTTGATGACATATTCGAAAATTACTTTCTCCAGTTCTATAGCGACATCCGTCATTTCGACTACAGTATTTTTGATCTCCTTTTCAACATCCTGTTCCTCATTAGTCAGGTATTCGTAAAATTCACCATTTCGCTGGATGTAGGTTTGCTGTTCAAGCAGATCCAATGCTTCTTCGATGGTCTTGCGGAGTTGCGGCATATCTTGGACAAACTGGTCAGTCATCAGCACGCACAGATTGCGAACGGTCGGCTTGAATTCTTCGACATATTTAACTAGGAACAGAGCTTTCAGCAGACGGACGGCAAATTTATTGTCAAGGTGTTTTTCCGCTAAAGTGATCGCCCGCTGGATATGGGCGGTGAGCGCCGTGCGGATGCCTTCGAACATCAAATCAAAAGTTGCCAGTTGGCCAATCTTATGCCCGCCAATCTGGATAGCCACCTGCTGGAATACCCCGAGCATTGACCTCTCACCGACCGAACTGTGCTTCCCTTCAAACGCGTTATGCAGCGACAGGTTCTGGATGGCGGACTGGAACAGCACGAACTGGTAAGGTACAAACGGGTAGCTGTGGATAAAATGATCCCGGTCCTGAAAATTGCGGTATGCCTGGGAGCCATCGGCAAAATCGAACAGGGTCTTGAAATTGTTGGACTGAGTATGATAGAGCTCTGACAGCTTGGCTATGCCGTCGCCATTTTTCATCAGCAGCCGCTTCTGAATTACTTCGGCCACATCCGCGCTGGTCAGCTTCATCCGGTTGGCGAACCGGGCCTGGATCTTGGAAAAATCGTTCCCTTGCTTCATGCCCATTTCGCCGACAACTGAGCTCATATCCTCCTGCGCAGTGACGATCACCCAGGCCCGCCCGCGGCATTTGGTGGCAAAACTTTCCGCAATGGTCTGCAAATTGGTCATCAACCTCACATTGTCAGCAATATACTGTCCAACTTCATCAACGAAGAAGTTAAGCCGGAAATTCGGGGCTTGCCGGTCGATATAGGCCTTTACCTGATCGGCGAAGTCTTCAATGGATACTTTGTATTCGCTCCGGTACTTGTCAAGAATTCCGGTTGCCGAGGCTTCCGGATTGCCGGTGGCCTGCGCATAAGCTTTAGCAATGTTCTGTGATTCCAGTATTGCCTGCTCCCGCGCTTGGTGCCATTCCCTGCCGGATATCTTCTGGTAAATATCCTTGAACTTACCGTAGAGTCCGCGTCCGTCAAGATCGCGTTCGAACTTAGCGATATGCCCCTGTTTGCCGTAATAGCCGCAACTTTCGTCAAACACCTTGACGAATACGGCCAGCAGCGCGTCAACCTGGGTTTTGCTGATAACATCGGCCTTCTGGTCGATATTGAATAAAATGCTTTTGGTCGGGATGGAAACCGCTTTTTTCAGGTCGCCAATCAGAATTTCGTTGTCGCCGCATTTCGGCAGAAACAAGTCCAGTGTTTTGTGCCCGTCTATCGTCCGGTTTTCCAGCAGCAAAGCCAGCATCTTCAACAAGTGCGACTTCCCCGATCCGAAAAAGCCGGACACCCAGACGCCATTAGCCACTTCATAGTTGTTGTAAGCGTCAAGAAATGACTCCAGCCGCTTTGACACCTCATTGGTCAGGACATATTCTTCAATCTCTAGGCGCAGGCTTGCAGCGTCATCGGCTTTGATAACTCCTTCAATCGGACGGTCAACCGGCTTTTTAAAAAGAGCTTTGAGTGTCATTCTGTTTCCTCTTGATTACGCTTCACAGTGAAAAATGTTGAACGCCCGATAATACTTGTCATCGTGCAGTTTGCCGAAAAGATCAAGCGACGCCCCGGATTCGATCGAATGGGTATACTTACCGGGAAAGAACATAACGGTCGGCTTTTCCTTGGCGGTGCTTTGAAGATTGTTCAGGACATTGTGGGAACGGATATAGGGAAAGACTTCTCCGACCCCGGCAAGGAACATCACATCGAATTCAGCATCCCTGATTTTTCCGGCAATGGCGGGGATCAGGTGCGCTTCGGGATCCAGTACCCCCTGGAGTAGTTCCTTAAGCTCGTCTTTTGATATCGTCGGTTCAACAGCCAGGACTTGTTCCCAGATACCGCGGCTTTTAAGAATTTCTACGGAAAGGTCATAAAGGTTTATTTCCAGCACCCGTACTCCTACTTGTTCAAGCTGGGTGACGAGTTGCCTTTGTATCCGCTCCATTTCAACGTCCTCTTCAGGTTTGAACGGGCAGATAAAGAAAGGAACTTCGTTGCCGAGCCCCTGCTTTTTGAGGAACCGCTGCCCGGAGATCACTGCAAGCAGGTGCTGGAACCGCTCCTGTATCGGTCTTGTATCCATGTCGGAAATCATTACAGCCACCTCTTTATGTCAGAATCGAACGCCGGAAACACCATGATATCCTGTTGATTAGCGGATGCTACAGCCTTTATGAGGCGGGGGCTGGGCATGGCCGCATGGATAATGTTATTTTCAGACAGGATGTCCACTTCACGCAATATTTTGAACAGGACTTGCCGGAGCTTTTCCCGGGTGGACGTATGGATTTGGTCAAGTTCATGGTGGCATTCTGATTTTTTGTTAAAAAAGAAATCAAATTCTTCATAAGGAAGATCGGACTTCAGGCTGATGTAACGTTCCCGAATAACTTCGACCGCAAAATCCGCAATGAACTTGTAGTAGCGGCAAATTGCGATCCACAGAAGATGTTTCTGTTCGTGACTGCTGCCATGTACCAGAAAATCAATTTCAACATGATTGAGCGTTTTCAGCCGATAGATGATTTCACGGCTGATGCGTTTTGAGGAATTCAGGGTTCTGGCCTGTAATAAATTGCCTTGGAGAACCTTATCTCGAACAGAATCCCAGTCTTTCAGCTCAAGGAACAATACCGCGAAATCCACCGATTCACGGAGAAAAATCCCTCCGGTTGAAAATGACATACAGTATGGTTCGTTCTTCATACCTGCTGTTAACGCCTTCCGCCTGGTTATCCGCACAGTTAGATTTACTTTAAAATAATCTATGTAATATATGCAATGCACTTCATAAATCAAACAATACTTATTGATCATGACGGACTATTTTCACTATATTAGATGAGCAGCGGCGGACATTTAATCATGCCTGCAGAGCAATGGATCCGGGGAACAAAGGCTTCCGCCGACGATGTGGGCAGCCTCCCTGCACCCACCATCGCATTCTCCAAGCATCGCGCATGCATAACATGTTTCAGGAAGATAGTCCTTCAGCGTGAACCGCTGCCAATACGGGTTTGCCTTCAGTTTGTCGATTTCCCGCCAGTGTTCAAGGCGTACCTGCGAATGATTGCAGACCCGTGTAAAGCCGGATGGATCAACAACGAAGAAATCAATGGCTGCGGCACAGCGGGTACCAACTTTCAGATGCTTGAATTTTGATGGATCGACCAGGCAGAGCGGGAGCTCAGTGCCGACACTGCCGAAACGTCCGGACTGTTTCAGCACTTCCTCTGCTACATCAAGCATCGTGGACAACTGGTTTCGGTCCAGTTCAAGTTCGCGGTGCAGCAGACCGCGCCCGCCCGGCATGAACCTGTTCAGCAGTACAGTATCGGCTCCGGCCAGCAGCGCGGAGGCCATCGTTTCGTAGAGTTCATGGATATTCCTGCTGGTCACCGTAATGCCGACGGTTGTCTTTACTCCTGCTGCTTTTGCCTGTCGAAACCATTCGAGGATATGTTCCGCCGTTTCCCCGCCCCGGGTGTGTTCGGCAAAACTGTCAAGTCCGGGCAGGCTCATGCTCAGATTGATATCATGTTTTTTGCAGAGCCTGAGGATTTCATGCGACATCAACTTCCCGTTGGACAGCAGAAAAAGTTTAAGTGATGAGAATCTGGTTTGCAGTCTGCCTTCCACGGTTTCGATGTGTTCAGCCGTCCGGCTGGCAGCAAACTCGATTATCTCGGCAAGGCCTTCTTTCAACAGGGGTTCTCCGCCGGTGAAAGCTATTGTGCCGACCCCGCGCCGGCATAATCCGGCAATCAGCGCCTTCCATTCCTCCGTTGACATCTCCGGATACTCCGGAAAGCCGTCTGCATACCACGGACAGGAGCAGAACAGACATGCATGGTTGCAGCGGTAAGTCATCTCTAGTACGCCAGTGACAGGTAAAAATGAGGTGGCAGGTCGGCGGTCGTTCATTGCGAAGATCCTCTGTCAGTTCGTCTTAAATTCTTCAGGAACGTGCTTAATTGCAAAGGGATCCTGCTTAACCGCAGCAAGACAAATCTCGCGGTCTTTTAGTTTTTCAGGAACGGATTGAAGCGCATAGCCATTCCGCTTAACCGCAGCAAGACAAATCTCGCGGTCCTTTAGTTTTTCAGGAACATATTGAAGCGCATAGCCATTCTGCTTAACCGCAGCAAGACAAATCTCGCGGTCCTTTAGTTTTTCAGGAACATATTGAAGCGCATAGCCATTCTGCTTAACCGCAGCCAGACAAATCTCGCGGTCTTTCAGTTTCCCAGGAACATATTGAAGCGCATAGCCATTCTGCTTAACCGCAGCTAGACAAATCTCGCGGTCTTTCAGTTTTTCAGGAATGTATTCAAGTTCTCCTCCATTCTGCTTAAGCGCAGCCAGATACATCTCGCGATCTTTTAGTTTTTCAGGAATGTATTCAAGTTCTCCTCCATTCTGCAACGCAGCAAGACAAATCTCGCGGTCTTTTAGTTTTTCAGGAACATATTGAAGCGCATAGCCATTCTGCTTAACCGCAGCCAGGCAAATTTTTCGAAAATCCTCTTTCAGCTCAGGATTGACCTCAATTCCAAGAAGTTCGCTAATGCGTGGCAGGTAGTTCTTTAAAGGAGATTCTTCATCAAATGTACCTTTGTGCCGGTTTTCTCCTGTGATAAATTCCAAAATTAAATTCAAGTCATTTGTGCTTTGCAGCTTGGCGCGATATGGTTTTTCCACTCCTGCGCTTTTCGTCTCCAGGAAGAATACATTGCGTTTGGCCTCGTTACCGCATTTATGGCAGAAGGATGATTCGTCAAGTTTGCAGTCCAAACCATTGTCATTTAGCCGCTTAACAAGACGACGATAGTAGTCAATATTGTTGATGGCGTCAACCTCGTCACGACTACTGCCCTTATTGCAGTCATAAATTGTTCTTTCATGACATACCGGACAGATGTATTTGATCTTATCGGGAAGAGGCTTCGGAGAATAGCACATTGCACCGCGGAGCTTAAGGTCTAAAGGAGAAGGCAGCCTGGCAAGTAGCTGAAGTCTTTCCTCCATTACCTTTCGAGAGATATTGGCTTCGGCCACCTCGGAATCGTCCCCAGACTCAGCCGTTAAGAGTGGAGGAAGGTTTTTCTTTTTAAGTTTGTCGATGAACCAATCGAACGCATTCGCCTGATCGTCTTTTTTTAATGTCATACCTATCCCCGCTTTAAATATAATCCCCGGTGTTTTACAATATCAATACTATGATAATGCAGAACCATTTCATTGTCAAAGAGCAATTGGCATAATCTGCCCAAGGGAATGCAATATTTAGAAATCCAGAATCTGCTTTATATATTCAAAGTTTATTTAAACTGATCTTAATTTTCATTATTGACTCTCTTATCTTGAAAAGTCATTCGGAAAGATTAGATTGATAGATAGTATAGTGAATATTTACAGAGAGGGCGATGTGTAGTGTCTTCTTCCCAGCTTAAAACAATTAAACTTCGCATGAAGGCCACGCCGGAAGAGTATCATGTGTATCGGGCCGGCCTTGAATGGGATTTAATTGATCCCATTGTCATTGAGACTCGCAAGGATCTGAAATCTGAAAGCCGCTGGCGTGACCGGCTGGAGCCATTTGATCACCAAGTGACCAACCTCATAACTTTCTGCCGCCGGCTGCCGGTTACGCTCCTCGCCGACGATGTTGGCCTCGGCAAGACAATCAGCGCCGGGCTTATCATGAGCGAACTGATGGCTCGCTCCCGTCTTTCCAAAACTCTGATCGTGTGTCCAAAGTTGCTTTGCCAGCAGTGGCAGGAGGAACTTAAGGAAAAATTCGATATTGCTTCAGATATTGTGTTCGGGATAGACTTAATTACGGCCAGACCGGGAGAAGGCACCGCTGTCATCACAACCTATAATTCTGCACGGCTGCACCTGGATGCGATAAAAGAGAATGGATTTGAGATGCTCATTCTCGACGAAGCGCACAAACTCCGAAACCTCTACGGAGTAGATCCACCTCCGCAGGTTGCGTTGCTTTTTCAGAAAATTCTTAAAGAAAGGCGGTTCCGCTTTGTGTTGATGTTGACAGCAACGCCGATTCAGAATCGCTTATGGGATATCTACTCGCTAGTCGATCTATTGTCCGTTACCAGAGGACACGAGAACCCTTTCGGCAGCACGGGAATGTTTGACCAGGGGTTTATTGCCGATAGAGGAACACAAGCTCGTCAATTGAACTTGGCGAGGATCGATGAGTTTCGTGACATCGTCTATAGGTATATGTCCAGAATCCGGCGCGGCGATGCTAAGCTCAGCTTCCCGGACAGGATCGTGCGGATGGAAAAGTTCCAGCCGACAGAAGGGGAACTGGCGATTCTTAAAACCATAGGCGGACCGGTTCTGAGAATGAACCGGCTCGCGCAGATTTCGCTTTTGCAAGCAGCTTTAAGCAGTCCGGAAGCATTGCTGGCGCAACTCAATAATATGGTTCGTAACGGCACCGTCCATGAGCAACTTCTCTCACAGATAAAATCAATCGTTGACACCATTCCACGTACCGCCAAACTTAACGGACTATGGACTTTGATTGGCAGATATAAAAAAGAAAACCCTGACGGCTGGCGGCTGGTCGTTTTCACCCGCAGGCTTGAAACACAATCCAGCATTCAGACTTTTCTCGAAAAGAAAAATATTAAGGTTGGAATTATTAATGGAGAGTCAGGTAAGCGCAACCATGAGACTATTAACCGTTTCAAGCAAAATCCTCCTGACTGTCATGTTATTGTATCCACCGAAGCCGGTTCTGAGGGGATCAATCTTCAAGTTGCCAATGTGCTGGTCAACTACGACCTGCCATGGAACCCGATGATCGTAGAGCAGCGTATTGGACGCATCCAGCGCATGGCATCTAACCATGCAAAGGTAAATATTTTAAATATTACGCTAAGCGGCACCTTTGAAGAGTATATCGTCGGGCGTTTGATGGAGAAACTGCATATGGCATCTCACGCTATCGGCGATATAGAAGCTATCCTCGAAGCATCTGGAATTGACGGAGAGGATGATGACGGAATAACCGGCTTCGACGAGAAAATCAGGAGGCTCGTCATTAATGCACTGGAGGGCAAGAATGTTGAGGAAGCAGTTCGCCTGGCAGAAGAAAGTATCGATGCTGCAAAAGAAAAACTGAAGCAGGAAGAGGAGAACATTGATGCACTTTTAGGCAAAATGGACGGTACAAAAAAAACAGAGCCAGGCCTTCCCAAACTACCGGAAACCATCCGGTCAATGAGTTTTCGCGAATTTACGCTGGCGGCGTTTAAAATACTTGGGGTACAGGTTACAAAAAAACAGAGTTTATATTTAAAGGTGGAGAAAGGCAGAAGCGAGTGTATCAGCTTCGATGAAAATGCCAGTTTAAGCACTGGCATCACACTTTATGTCCCAGGGACCAATGCATTCCAACGCCTGGTTGACCTGATAATTACGACTGGTATCCATTCGGTGGAAGACCTGGACCTGAATCCGGACAAGGTAAGTGAAGATATCGCCTGCAAATGGGTCCGTGATTTTGGCGGAAATCCCAAAATTTTGGAAATCCAAGATGTCCGGCAATTTTTTAACGGGAATGCTCTTGTCCGGGTACGTGCCACGGTTGCGCATGACAGTTACGAGCGGCTAGTTGATATTGAGTGCTCTTCGAGCAAACAGCAAGCTAAAAAAGATAAGCACGGCCTGACGGCTCTTACTGAAATAATTGATAACCCGACCATTCTGGGAATCGATATTGAAGAACTGTCCGACAAGGCAAGCAAAGATAATGCAATCTCCAAATTCTCCAAATTCTACCTGGAACGGCGGGAGCATGAAACGCTGGCCGCTGGCAGTGACGAACGCAAACGCAAGAAACTGGAGGACGAGTTTACCCCGAGTTTTGAAAAGACGCTTGTTGCGCTTGAAGGTAAACTGCATCGCAAGATCAGTATCAGTGTCCAGTATACAATTGATGGCGGACCGGAGTATTGCTGCAACTTGACCATCACGCCGCATAACGGGGAAGTAACTGATGCTCCCAAGCTAAGTGCTTGTGCTAAATCTGGCAGGCAGGTTCCCGGCGAGTGCCTCAAAGAGTGCAGCATCACCGGCAAAAAAGTACTGCCGAATTTTCTGGTAAAGTCCGAGATCAGTTCCAGGTCTGCATTGCCGGAGCACACAGTAATATGCGGAGAGAGCGGGAAACGGATACTCAAAGACGAAGCTGAAATTTCTGCAGTGAGCGGACGCATGGTTGCAAGCCAGCTACTGAGGACATCGGCCATGAGCGGCAAGCGGGCAGAACCGCGACATTTCAGTCGCTGTAATTTCACCAATACAAATGTTTTAAATGAAGAACTCTCAAATAGTGAAATATCAGGGAAGCGCTATCGCATTGATGCGCAGACGAAGTCAGCAGTATCCGGGAAAAAAGGCCACAAATCTGAGTTTATTTCCTGCCATCAAACCGGAAAGTCGCTATTGCCTGGAGAGGCGGAAAAGTGCGAAGTGACCGGCAAGCAAGTCATGCCGGGGATTCTGGGGAAATGCGCCATCAGTAATAAACGGGTGCTACCTTCAGAGCTTGAACCCTGCGACATGCTGGGAAAGAGAATACTTAAGACATTGATGGTGACGAGCAGCCTGTCGGGATCACGCATCCTGAAGGATGTTGCCGTCAATTCGGCTTCTGGAAAATTCTGCTCTCTGCTTGAGGCCAAGGTGTGTGCTTGGAGCGGCATAAAATGCCACCCGGATGATATTCGCACCTGCGCACTGACCCGCCTGCCAATCCACTTTAAATTTGCCACAGCAGACACCCAGCCGCGTTTGATGCCACTGGTTGGCCTGCTCAATGGCAATAGCAAGACTGCGGATGAGTCCCGTCTGTGGCGGATTGTGGAATTCTGTTTCAAGATGATGCAAGGTAATTCCGGGCGGGTCGAATTTGCGGTCCTTTCGCCTGACCGCAGGCATCTTGCTGTATGTCTTGTGTTCCGTACCCTGTTTGGGTTGCGCATACATCAAGCAGGTTTTGTGTATTCTATCGATGATAATTATATCGTTGGACGTATGGCTTCCGGGCATCGTTCTTCGGGGATCTGGCATGCAGAATAAAAGGCTGATAGCCAACCAATAATCATATGGGGTATTAGTGAAATCAGTTAATGAAAAAATTAAAAACAACGTCGGCATTCAATCGTCTGCCGATATTGATAATATGTCTGGCAAACAGCCCAATACTGCTCAATCGCTAGAGTCAGGCATTGGTGCTACTATTGCCGAGGCGAGGCAGCTGTATGAGCATATAGTCGAACTCTATGCCGACAATAAACTTTTAGAATGCAAGACAGAGCTGGAAAAATCGCTGAAACTGTGCCCTGGTTATACGGATGCAACAAAATTATTAGCGCAGGTTGATAGTAAAATAACTGAATACTCGAAAGATTTAGAAAAGGCGAAAAACCTGATTGCCTCCAAAGAATACAAGCAGGCAGTAAATCTTCTTAGAAAGATTGTTTTAATATGTAATACGGAAGAGGTCAAAACCTTATATCACGAGGCTGTCGGAAAAGAAAACAGGGCTAGAAGATACCGGCGTGTCATTCAATTTTTTTGTCTTTCAACCGCTTCAGTAACAGTCATTGTCGCGTTTATCATTTACAGTCATTTAAGTAATAACAATTTCATGTCATATTGCGCAAAAGCGAATATTGCATTTGCCTCGAGAGACTATGTGAAGGCAGTCGCCTTTTATAATGATGCACTCAATGTTTATGGCTTTCGAAATGACGAGTCTATAAGGAAATCCATGGAGCACGCTCAGCAGGAGCTGGAGCGGAAGATCAAATTTGACAAGCTGATGTATGAAGGGAAGAAATATCTTGAGTATAGCGATTGGATTCCTGCCGAAAAAGCCTTTAATACTGCACTTGCTGTTCCAGGTTATGAAAACAATAGCGAGGCGACTATCAGTTTTAAAAAGGCTATTGACTGTAATAAAATCAGGAGACAGCAAAGCGAAACAGAATTCAGTAAAAACTATGCCGAAGCATCGGAGCAATTCCGGCAGATCCGATTACTTGATAAGAAAGACATGGATACTTATGAAAAAGGTTTAGCCTCAACAAAAACAATTGCTGACTTTGTCTCCTCCGATAATTTCCGTTATATCACTGATGGTGACAAACAACGCTTGGCTGTACTCAAAAATGAGTTGAATGAATACATTAAAAACATGTGGCACGGTCCGATAAGAGGACAACCATGGACGGCCCCGGACTCAGGCATGAAGTTTGTGTACGTCGCGCCGGGCAGCTTTAAGATGGGTTCACATGACGGAGAAAGCGAAGGGAACCCGGAACATAGTGTAACGATCAACAAAGGCTATTGGCTCGGCAAGTATGAAGTAACTCAGAATGAATATCAGTCCATTACGGGTATTAACCCGAGTAAACTCAAAGGCGGCAATAAACCAGTTGAGACAGTAAGCTGGAATGATGCGGTAAGTTTCTGTAAAAAATTAACTGAACGCGAATTTGCTGCTGGACGTTTACCGTCAGGTTATGAGTACCGGCTGCCTACGGAGGCGGAATGGGAGTTCGCGGCTGATGGTGGCGGCAGCACTGTTTTAAAATACAGCGGCAGCAATAGCATCGACAGTGTCGCGTGGTACGGAAGTAATTCCGGCAAGGAGACTCATGAAGTTGGAACAAAAGCGGCGAATTCACTTGGTCTTTTCGATATGAGCGGCAATGTCTGGGAGTGGTGTCTTGACGGAGGCACGAGTTCTTATTGCGTGCTTCGTGGCGGCAGTTGGGATTCTGGTCCTAAATATTGCCAAGTGGCTTTTAAAGACCTCAATTCACCTGGTTACTCGAGCAGCAGCGTTGGATTCCGAGTTGCCATCGCCCATATTACAAAGTGATAATAGTTCCTTTTTTAGGATTACAGACTTCTCTATCCAGGATTATAGCAGTCATTACTATTGCATTTGGGACAAGTGTATCTTCTGAACAATATTTTATCCCGCGGCATCTGCACTTTCCTCCTTAACAACTGAAGTTTCTTTCAGATGTGCCAGAATAGTTTTACTGACCGCTGCTGGACTTTCTGCAGCAATTCTTTTCAGAGAATCGTTCATTTCCTTCGGTATCAGTTCAAGAAGTTTGGAAACAGCATCTGTAACGGAGAATCGTTTTCGCTCTGGCTGTGCGGGATCTTTCTCTGCCGCTCTGATTTGTTTATTTGCTTGAGCAATTGTCACCGCCCCGCTCATTAACTTAATGTAAAGGTCTGGAGATGTTCCGGCAATCTTCTTTGCGTCATCTATATACCGTCCGTTAACGCCAACTTTTTTACCTGCGATATCTACTGCTCGACCATTGTGAATTTTTTCGCTATCGTCTCCGGTTCCGGCTTTTTTCCGTTTCTCCGCTTCTTGTTCAAGGCTGGGCAACAGTCTCACTCCGAAAGCTGCGCGCTGGCTGGGAGAGATGTTTCTGTGGTTGAGATTCAATGCAAGAACAAGTTCTTCAATCGTCCCAACTCCGTTCCATTCGATTGCTTTGGCAGGTATACCTAATGATCTGCATGCTGCCAGTCGAGTTCTACCATCAATCAGAACCCCTTTATGCATCATGACAGGTATTTTCTGCTCAATTTTGATGCTTTCTTTTATCGCTTCAAATTCACTTTCTGGTGCGATTGGAAACATGGTCGCAAGTTCATGTTCCTTGACACTATCTCCCGGCTGAATATAGAATATAGCACCAGGAGTGCGGTCTATGACTGGCGGTCGCGCTAATACCGGTATTGGCGCTGAAATTGTCGTTGCTGCCGTTTTAGTTGTTCCTTCGCCCGCCTCTATAACTGGCAACGCTTCGTCAACTGCTTTGACTTCGAAATATCCGGGCGGAAATGCATATTTTGCTTTAGCTGGTGCAGATATTTTATCCGGCGGTGCTATTGCTACTGAAGAATTTGAAGCCGGGACCGGTTCTGCGACGATTGGTTCGGACGCAAGTAGCTTCTCAAGTTCATCTGCCAAGGCCACGGAGTCAGGCGAGATAGATTTATCCTTCAGGAACGCGACTATTTCTAAAAGTTTCTCCGGTTTTTTGGTTTTGTAAAAATTTTCTATTTTCGTATCAAGTATTATATCGTCACTGGTTAATTTATTTTCAGTGTACTTGTCAAAGACATTGCGATATTGGTCTATAAGTTGATTTTTCATGTTGATTTTTCCTATGCTATTGGGATTGACTGCGGTTATGTCGCCAACCCGGTTTTAATTAGTGTTTTAGACTCGCTGGGCCTACCTGCCGTTTTCAAAATTAGAACAGAATGGAAACCGGAGATGCCTCCGGCTCCCATAGCCCAGAACCCGTGCGGTCCTGGATCAGAACACCTCATCTTTGATGGTCGTATCGGGTTTGCATTCAATACCGAGGTCCATGTCTTGCACGTGTTGATCCCAGAGTCGTTTGGTTCTGCTGGCATGAGGGTATCCCTCCTTCATGCGTTGCCGTAGTAACTCTGAAACCCATTCGTTCATCGCTGCCATCAGGTCGCGGTCGATTACCCGGGCGTAGTGGGCAAACCATCCGTTCAGCCATAGAGTCAACGTGTCGAAGTTCTTATCAGCCTGCCTGGCAGACTTCCCAGCAGTCATCCACCGGACATTCTCTCTGAACTTCTCCAGCGCCTTATCGCTGACGGCGATGTTGTCCCTGAACGTAAAACCTAAAAAGTCCATACCGAGAGCAGACACCGGTTTCGACTTCTCCAGATTAACTTTCAGATTCAGCTCCCGTTCTATGAACTCACTGACGCTTTTCAAGATTCGCTTTGCAGCCTTCAGACTATTTGCGAAGATGACCAGGTCATCCGCGTACCGTACAAACCTCAGATTTCTGCGTGCTAACTCTACATCCAGCCGGTGCAGGAAGATGTTCGCCAGCAGGGGGCTCACTACTCCACCCTGCGGGGTTCCTCTAACCGGTGTCTCCCTGGTACCATCCACCAATACAATGTCCGCCTTTAGTATCAGCTCAATCAGCCGGCACAGTTTCTCATCCGGACATATCTCTGCGAAGAAGCGCATTAATAAACCGTGGTCCATCGTGTCGAAAAATTTGCTGATGTCCAGGCATACAGCGTAGCGCATTCCACTCAGGATATGACTGAGCGTCTGCTTTGCTGCGGAATGGACGGATCGGTAGTGAATGAAGCCGTGACTCTGGTCTGCAAACTGTGGTTCAATCATCGGACCGATTATCATGACGATTGCAGTCTGCATCACTTTGTCCTTGGCATTCGGGACTCCCAGAGGTCGCAGATCTCCCGATGGCTTCGGAATGAACGTGCGCCTTATGGCGGATGGGATGTATTCAGTTAGCATCTCTTGGATCATTTTTCCCGGATTAGCCTGGTACCCTTTAAAGGACTGTAAAGTTGATTTACCGTCCGGTCCGGCGGCTTTCCTGCGTCCTCTCTTGTCCTTGGGGATGATCCCGCGGGACTCGTTATAGACGCCGTCTTTCCGCAATTCCTTTTCCCAGGCCAGGTCCAGGGCGTTGGCGATCCTGCCCATCAAATTATTCGGAAGCTCTGTCAGCGGTTTAACCAGTGGGCACTTCCACGTCTCCGTTGGCACACCGGGCTGGTGCGTTTCCGGGGGTACTGCCGACTTTGCTTCATGAGGCGGCCTAGCGAGAGCCACCGAAAACTCTTTTAGCGCTTCAGGAGATGCCAGACTAATCTGGAAGCAGTTCTGATGCACTTTGCGAGTTTTCCAGCTTACGCTTTTAGCCTTTTCACTCTGACGTCCGGGCGTGGCGCGAGGGTGACCATTGTTGGAACCGTTTCGCCGAGGCGGGGCTTTCCCCGTTTTCTCGGAACCCGTGGCGTTGGAGGTAGCCTCTGTGACCATATCGCTATCAAATAAATGACCAGTGACACCAGTCGCATTACTGACTCTTCCGCCATCAATATCAATAACACCGCTTAAGGCGATATCTTTCGTATCCATGTTATTCCTCCAATTCAATATTTTCTGGGGTGAAAACAGCTTCATATAGATCAGGCCGTTGCTTTATAAATTCCACCCATGTGGTCATGATGTCTGCGCTCACGTCAAAAAGCCTTAAAGCTTCAAGTTCTGAACAAAAGCAGCGCAAAGAACTGTCGATGACGTCAACGAGCTTGACTGAACAAAACTCGGGGTGTTCGACATGCCATTCATTGAGCTCTTTGCGAAAGCATTCTATAGCTTCGGTGTGTGTGTCAAATAAATTATTGAGGCACGGAAGGATACATAACTGAAGTTCAGCACAAATTCTGAATAATCCAAGACCTGGAATAGGGATGTTCATCATTTTGTCTCTCCTGAATACTTTCTTAATATCCAATATATCTGGAACATTAAGAGATTCATGTTCCCATAGTGGGGCATGGTTGGTTTTGCTGACAGACTTGACAACTGGTTTAGAGGAGTTAATGTAAGAGTAATCAGTTCTATTTTGGCCGCTCATTGCCTGGCAGGGCAATTGTGCGGCTCTTTCATTTATTGGCAAGATGTCTCGCATGACTCCACTCCTTTTATTAGCTGCTTCAGCACCTGACTTATTTTGTCCATTTTGCTCACCTGTGTTGTTTCTAATCCATTGCGTTAATTGCTTGTTTAGCGATCCACTTTTTAAGAGAAGCCTCCTGATAATAAATCCGGCCACCAAGCTTGACACATGGAATTTTTTGTTTCTGGGTACTCATCCAGTTAGCCAGGGTCCCGGGTGATAGTCTCAGGAACTGCGCGGCTTCCGACCTCGTAAGCAAGTCTGATCTTTCTTCATTTTCTTTCTGCATTTTCATGCTCCTTTCGTTAAGATTAATAAACTCATTTTAAAATTAAAGAACTAAATTCTACACTCTCTATTATAACCAAAAATCATTCAAAAGCAATAGCGTTTTGAGGCTAAAAACGGACATCAGTAACCAATGTCTGCTTTTTTTAAAACTGTCAAGAAGGCAAGGGAAATGGTTTATTTTGTCGAGAAAATGTTCGATCATTGAGACTTGTGTTCCGAGACGCAAATCTGTTCATAATTATTTTTGCCGGACTTGTGGATATGAAACATTCGATGACAAGTGATTCGGTGGAACGCGAAAAAGGTATTCGCGCCACCGGAGGGAACTTCGGAATGTGGGACTAGGGAATTACTGACACCATTGAAGGGTGATCCAAATATATAAATTTGACTATATTGGTAAGTTGGCTATTCGGATCTAAAATTATGCTTTCTGGACAGCAGCGGTAGTAGAAATGGTTAACGAGTGTATTAAACGGCAGAGAGGCAAAGAAACCAAATACCCTCGTGAACGTTCATGTTATTTCTTGTGTTGCTTGCTCATCTTCCAAAGTGCTTTTTTCGCCACCTTGTAGTGGTTCTCGTAATACTTTCTTGTTTTGCTTCTTCTTTTATTATGCCTTTATGTGTCTTCTTAAAACGCCACACGATGTTGTTATTCTCAAGCCATTCGCGATATTTACGATTAATTTCAGTCGTAGTAACTTCAGGGTTTTGAGCCTCCATTTCGTCACATAATCTGATATACTCATCGCGAAGTTCCTGAGTTTTTTTAAGTTTTTGTTCCACTGCATATTCAACCCTCAAATCTTTGTTTAACTCTTCATTTCGGATTGATTCCCCTTCTTGTTCTGCAAGGGCTACAATCCTTCCGCACGTTGCGCAAAAACCGCCAAAATCAGACATAAAATTACAACCAAGAGCTGTATGATTCCTTACAAAATAGTTTCCTAACACCATCCCGTCTTTAAATGCTTCGGCAGCCATTTTCGCAATATCTGAGATCTTCTTGGATTCCGATATCTGTTTAAATTTTCCTTGTTTAAGCAAGGGCTTCTCGTTATAAGGCGCACCAACGTTAAAGATATCATACAAGGATGCTAGGCCATCATGGAATCGGGTTCGAATCTCCTGTGCGGCTTGTTCTTGCGCTGAGTCTTTCTTACTGCGCTTGTCTTCTTTCTTGGGTGTGGGTAGCGTGTTAAAATCTGGTATGGAAGCCCAATTGTATTTCACCCCATCTGTCATTTTTTCACTCCGTTCGCGGCCTTCAGCATCGCCGCTGTTGCTTTGTCCACAGATTCCCTGACTGGATTCATATCCATTCTAGCATAAATCGCAGTAGCGCCGGTTCCATGATGGCCTAGGCTTTTCCCGATAATCGGAAGACTTGCCCCGGTCTTTGCTTGATAACTTCCGAACGTTCTTCGAAGGTCATGCATATGAAAATCAGATATTTTGGCCGTTTTTAACAGCTTCGCCCAGACTCCTTTCACTTCTACAATATGACCGCTTTTGCCACAGGACGGGAAAACGTATTCCGATTTTGTTTTTTGAAGTCGCCGTGCAAGAATATCTATCGCCGGATCGCTTAAAATTATTTCTGTTTTATCGCCAGTTTTGAATTCTTTCGCAGGGATAGTCCATATTCTACGCTCCAGGTCTAGGTTCTCCCACTTCATCGCCTGCACATTGGCCCGCCTGGCTCCGGAGAATAATGCCAACTGAAAAAAATCTTGCCAGTCCGGCGTCAAGGTTTTTAAAGCATCAAAGAACCGCTTTATCTCCACTTCGTCAAGGATTCTTTCGCGCGATCGTTCCTTAAACATTTTAACCGCTGCCACAGGATTGGGAATATATGCGCCTTCGTGAATAGCAAAATTGAAAGTTCGACTTACAAGTTCAATTATACGGTTTGCTGATACTTCTCCCCGCTCCTTGCCCAGTTTTTTATGAAAGTCGCGGACTAACTGTGGCGTAATCTCTTTGGGCGTCAACTTGTGAATCGGCGGCAGATACACATTGAACCGCCGTAAGTCTTCGGTCCATGTCCTGGTCTCAGACTTTAAATGTTTTTCCAGATAATCATTGAACATGTCGGCAAAGTTTTTTCTGGAGTACTTCTTCACGCCTATTGGTTCCCCCCGTGAGTATTCACTCGACTTTTTATCGGCTTCTATTCGGGCTTCTGTCGGCGTCATGTCTGGATATGTTCCGATTTTAATGAATTTCATTTTTCCATCAATCTTGCGGACATACTGGAACGTTCGGTTTCCGGAAGGGAAAGCATCCAGATATAAGTATCGGTGGCCGGTATCATGATATCGAACTCGACCTTCAGTTGGGATTGGCAGGGCATCAATAACCCTCTTTCCAAAATTAATTTTCGCCATACGCGCCTCCATGTTTTAGATTCTGGCTCAAGCCAGAAGGTCATCAGTGTAAGATTGTATCACCTTTGATCTTCTATATTCGAAGATAGCGTTGATTATTATATCTTTGCCACATACATTACTAAATAACGAAATAATACATCTAATATTTTAAAAAGATCATCAATAAACAAGTGATTTTTGTCTATCCTATGTCTATCTTTTAAATTAAAATAGCGTTATTTATAGACATAGCAAGTGAAAGTAAAAGGAAATATTAATTATATATATAGCTTATTATTAATCAATTGTGAATAATAGTTAAAAGTAGTTAAACATTGACCTTATACTTGTGGCCCAGAAGGTCGCGGGTTCGAGTCCCGTCATCCACCCCATTTTTTTACCTGAAAACAGACTCAATAATAAATCCTGCTTCATACTGCTGCCGCCGTTAAAATTTGCTTTTTTCCGATATATATATTATATTCCTTATACCTTGTAACAGTGTGCGTATACCCAACAAAAGAGGAGGAATGATCATGAGAAAGTTGTTTGTGATCGGGACGTTTATCGGCGGCTTCATTTTTAGCGGAAACCTGATTGCGGTGGAACCAGCGGCAACGACGACGACCACCACGTCGACGACGACGCAGCCTGCAACAACAACGATTACGGAGCAACCCGCGACGGCAACGCAACCTGCAATGACTACTACTACAGAGCAACCCGCGACGACGACAACGACGACGGTGGTGACCCCGGCGCAGAAGGTTGAACCGCCATACAAAAGCCTTAGCAACCCTTTTGCGTGTTTCGGCAGAGGGCTCGTCAATATAGCCACCTGTTGGCTTGAGATTCCGCGCTGCTTCGTTTACGACAATGCCGCAGTGCCTTTTTTCGGGCTGATCGTGTTCGCTCCTGACGGCGCGTTCTTCACAGTCACCAGGGTACTCGCCGGAGCGGGAGATATCATCACGTTAGGGTTTATCGGTGACGTGTACACCAGACGCTATCCGGATTTCATCTGGGAATCCAACTGGCTGCCGCCGAAAAAGGACAAGGAATAAAAAGCGGTTGTGTCTCTCTGAACGACATGATTGAAAGCAACTGTAAAAAACAAACAACCACGTCCTCCAGGCGTGGTTGTTTATTTTCCACTCAAAATTCCTTGTTTTGCGCGAATCAACTTATTGCTGAATTATCCTGAACTGCTTGAAAATAGTTCTTCTTGCAATATATTCGAAAAATGCGGCAATTTTAAAAATGGAGACTCATTATGATTGTGTTTATTGTGAGCGTAATGACAGCGCTTTGCATTTCATTTTTATGTTCAGTTCTGGAGGCCGCGCTGCTGAGCCTCACGCCAAGCCAGATTGCCGGCATTTCCCAGCGCAGGCCATCCATCGGCGCGATTTCCGTTACGGGCGTATTTCCGGTAGGGTAGACTTTGACTTGCAAAATCATGGCAATGGCTCCAAATTTTTATTAACCAAAATAAAAAAGGATCCATGCCATGATCACTAATACAGTAATGCGTAATGTTCAATTTGAA
>CAIKZE010000024.1 GCA_903831825.1 uncultured Lentisphaeria bacterium
GACGGCCAGCCCAGTCTTCCCAGATTATGAAAACCGTTGAGTGGAGACCCTGTCCAAAATGTCCGAGTCGTCCGACAGGTCCGACTAGTCCGTGTCTCCCGCGAATGCGGGAGGCGCGGGGGTGTCCAGAATCAGTTGGTCATTGGTTTTATTCTGACTACTGACTTCTGACTACTGACTACTGGCTGTTCATGCGGTGTCCAGAATCTGCGAGGGTGTGTCCAAAATGATTTTGCAGTAGCCGCCCGTTTCGGACGGCACTCCCAGGATTCCCAGTATTCTCAGAACTCCCAGATTATGAAAACCGTTGAGTGGAGCCGGTGTCCAAAATGTGCGTGGCCTATGTCCAAAATGTCCGAGTCGTCCGACTGATCCGACCTGTCTGACTAGTCCGTGTCTCCCGCAAATGCGGGAAGGGGTAGGGGTGTCCAAAATGTTTGTAAAACTGAAAAGCGTTGTGCGGAAGAGGACTCTATCGTCTCGGAAATGAGAGTCCAAAATCAGGGTGGCCGGTGTCCAAAATGAGTGGAGACCCTGTCCAAAATGTCCGAGTCGTCCGACAGGTCCGACTTGTTCGACCAGTCCGTCTTGGACAGGGATGGTGGACTGGTGTCCAAAATGCCGGTCGGTTGTTCGGGTTATGCATATATTTCTTGCAAAAAAATTTGACTGATAGGGTTCAAGGCGTATTTTTAAAGAGTATAATTTGATGCAAACTCATTCCGGGGAAAATTGTGCGGATGCAAATATTAAAATCAAGGATGTGATTTCAATGTTTAAAAACGGGTTGGTCTCAATTTCTTTCAGGGATTTTTCTCCTGAAAAAATAGTTAAAATGTGCGCCAAAGCCGGGTTGGACGGAATTGAATGGGGCGGCGATATTCATGTTCCCCATGGCAATCTTCAGGTTGCCGTCGCCGTCCGGGAAATAACCGCCGCCGCCGGATTGCACATTCCGGCTTACGGTTCCTATTATCGCGCCGGAACCAGCGAACAGACGGGACTGGCATTTGAAAAAGTGCTGGCGACCGCAATTGAGCTAAAAGCTCCGACCATCCGGGTATGGGCCGGCAACCAGGGGTCGGCGGATGCCGGCGAAGCCGGGCGCAGGTGTGTCATCAACGATTTGTGCCGGATATCCGAAATGGCGCGGAAAGCAGGCATTTCGGTAAGTTTGGAATTTCACGGCGGAACCCTGACCGACACGAACGCCTCCACCATCAAACTGATGGATGAATTGAGCGGAACAGACGTCTTCTTTTACTGGCAGCCGCCGGTAAATCAGCCTTTTGAATACTGTCGCGAAGGGCTGGCGGCTGTGCTGCCGCGGTTGACCAATATTCATGCTTTCCACTGGAACCCGGAAAGACGTCCGCTGGCGGAAGGCATTCCGAACTGGAAAAAATATCTGGAGATCGCCGCCGCTGACGGCAAAGATCACTATGTCATGCTGGAGTTTGTGCTGGAAGACAGCGAAACCCAGTTCTATGCCGATGCCGCAATTCTCAAAGAATTGACTGAACAATATGATTGACAACGGGTTATGTAGAGCATCTTAAACAAGGAGAAATTATGGCGGGTCAGCAGAAAATAGTCGGCGTAAATGCAGAGAGCAATATCAGTTACTGTCTGTATTTTGTAGTGATGTTTATCATTGCGGCTATTGCGCTGGTCTATATCGCATATCTCTTTGTTTCAGCTCCGGCACATACGATGGACTCCGCTTTAAGCAATGCGAAGAAGCTGTTGCAGACGGAAGTGAAGATTACCGAAAAGATCACCAGTGAATTCAGCGTCATCGACAGCAGGCAGGACCTGCTGGTCTGCTCCGAATACAGCTTCCTGTCAGATTTCAAAACCATCGCGGTCACTAAACTAGCGGTTACCAGCAAAGGCTATTTTGCTTTAAGAGTGCCGGTGGAGTACCATTTTTATGTGCCGGTGAATGACCGCAAACAGTGGCATTTCAAGTACCGTGACGGCACCGTCTGGGTTGACGCGCCGGCGCTGAAATGTCTGACTCCGAATATCAAATGGCGCGATTCCGAAGAATTTATTTACGGCGGGTTGTTAATCGACAGCCAGAAATCGTCCGACGAGTTGAAAGACATGCTGCTCAAGCAGGCCAAAGTATCCGCCGCGGAAAGCGCCAGATCAGAGAATGTCCGCCATGCCGCCCGCATCAGCCTGGCCAAATTCCTTAATGAGTGGCTTTTCTTAAAATTGAAAGATGAACTGCGGATAAATTCCGTCGCCATAAAATTCAATGACGAAAATAGTTATCCGCCGGTGCTGTTTGCGGTTGCCAACCCTCAAGTATTCATTGAGAAAAGCGAACTGCCGGAAACTCCGTCCAGCATTGAGAACAGGTGAATTTGCGAGGCTGCCATGAAAAAGTTCCTGCAAACAATCGGGCTCGATCCGCTGGTGGCATTTACAGTTGTCGCCATTGATTTCATGCTGTTTGCGCCGGACTCGACCGGTGTCGGCTGGGTGATTTCCTGCATCGTCGCCTTGCTGCTGGTCTTCCCCTGTATCCTGATGCAGCGCTTTTCATTCGGCGACAAGTGGGCAGTGGCCATCGCCAAAGGCATTATCGTCGGCATTTTAACCGCCATCCCGACCCCGCTGCCGTCTATTGCGACTTTCGCCGTCGGCCTGGCCGGGCTGGTCTCGCAAATAAACCGGAAGCAGTTGCCGCCTCCGGTAAAATAAAATACGCCGGGCGGTGATTCCCGGCGTAAAATTTCAGAACAGGGGGTATAAGTCAGCCTTTAACGGCGAACTCAGTTCCTTTTTTTACCAACTCGGTAACTCTGACTACTTCAATTGCCTCGTCAATGGTGATCGGAAACGGCTTGCCTTTGCGGATAGTATTGTACAATCCCTGCCAGATATCATGCACATCGCATTTGGCCTTGGGCGCGACGGTAACGGTCTTTTCGATCCATTTAAGCACTTCCGCATTGCCGAAAACGCCGTTCAGCGGGGGATTGTCGGGATAGGCTTTGATCTTGAGGAATTTCTGTTTCGGGTCAATATATTTCATCGTGATCGTATTGCCCTGGCAGGTTAGTGTTCCTTTAGTGCCGAAGATGACGTATTCCGGCTGTGGTATAGCCACGCCGCCGCTGATTTCCAAGTCAACAATCCGTCCGTTTTTGCCGGTCAGCACGATTTTCAGATGGTCTTCGGCATCGCCCACCGCGGCAATCTTTTTCAAATCGCCCCAGACATTGGCGACCGGAGATTCCAGAAAGCGCAGCGCATGATCGATGATATGCGGTCCCCAGTTGTTAAGCTGTCCGCCGCCGCATGCAATAATGGTCTGCCAGTCGTTCCGGCGCTGATAGCTGTGACGGTGCAGTTTGGCCTCGTAAATATCACCCAGCACGCCGGTGGCAATGATTTCCCGGATATGAGTAAACGGCGCTTCGTAGCGGCGATTATGCCGCAGAAAGAGTTTGCCCGGATATTTTTCCGAGGCTTTCTTCAATTTTTTAGCGTCAGCATAAGTCAGAGCGATGGGTTTTTCCAGAAACACATACTTGCCGGCGGCCAGCGCCTGAAGCGCATGTGCGGTATGGTCCGGAGAACGGGTGGCGATGGAAACCAGCTCCACTTCCGGATCTTTCAGAAATTCTTCCGGTTTACTGTAGAAACGGCATGACGGCAGTTTTTCCTTCGCGGCCTTAACACGGTCTTTGGCAATGTCGCAGCCTGCGACGATTTCGAACATTTCGGGGAATTTCCCAATTTCTGGAATATGCATACAGAAACCGGCCCGGCCAATTCCCCAGATACCAACTTTAATTTTTTTCATAGTCAGTTATTTTCCCATTACATTTTTAACAAATTTTAAGCTCACGGCCAAATCCTTGAGCGGATCGCGTAAATGGGTATCGTGTTCAATATGAATCCAGCCGTCCCAGCCGACTTTCAGCAGCATTTCAATTACTTTAGCATTGCTGAAACCGTTATTGCCGGTACCTAGTTCGCAAAAGCGGTATTCCTTAATGCCGTCCGGGCGGACGCCGCCGGTCAGGAACACGTCTTTCAGATGCATTACCGAAATGCGTTTGTGATATTTTTTCACGATCTCAACCGGATTGCCGCCGGCCATGCTGAGATGCCCGGTATCAAACACAATTCCGGCATCGGGACAGGCTTTGAGGAAATCTTCGAGTTCCTGCTGGTTTTCAACCCGCTGGTGCATATGGTTGTGAATGGACGCGGTGACGCCCCACTTGGCACAAGCTTTGATCATGGCGTTGCTCCGGCGGCAGAATTCTTTGAAATCAACCGTGCGGGAACAGTCCCCGGGAGTAAGCCAGACATAATTTTTGCCCAGCGCGGCGGTCCACTCGGTCGTGACCTGTACGCTCGGGCCGCGGCAGGTACTGAAATCCATGCCCAGCTTGCGATACAGCGCCGCCTTGTAGAGCGCGTCGGACGGACTTACCGCTTCCAGGCGCTCAGTTCCATTATATCCCAGTTTCTTCAGGTCCAGCAGACGTTCTTCAATGTCATAAAGCCCGCCGTCCCATATGAACATTCCGTAATCAGCCACACCAAATTTCATTTAATTTTATTCCTTAAAAATTGATTGTAATGGATTATATGATTATACTATAAAGCATAATATCGTTGTTTGGAATAGATTTATTGAGCAAAAATCTGGATTTTATGATCATGAAGTATTTTGAAGGCATCAATTTTATCGGCTGCGGCGAATTCAGCAATCACACCTCGATTCAGAAAGACCGTTTTTTCGAGGGTTATTACGGCATTCAATATAATCACAGCGGACCGATGGATTTTACGGTGGGCGATAAGCCGCGTTGTGAGGTAGAGGGTCCTTACGCCTTCATCAGCCAGCCCAAACTGAAATTTTATTACGGAGCTCCGCCCGGGCAGGCCCGGCATCATGTTTTCGTCTGTTTCAAAGGTCCGCGGGTGGACCGATTTATCCGTAACGGCTTGCTGGCAGTCCGCCCCAATCTGATCCGAATTATCAATGCCGAGCGCTTTCTGTCTACATTACGCGAGTTGATTGCGAATATCCAGCATAACCCGCCGCAGAATTATAACCGTGCCGTGTTGTTGCTGGAGGACCTGCTGCTGCAACTCCATGAACAGCCTTCTGAAAAGCCTGAAATCAACAGTCATCTGATCCCTGGATTGAAGCAACTGGCAAGCGCCGTGGAACAAAGTCCGCAATTAGATTGGGATTTCACCAGAGAAGCCGCCGCGCTCGGTGTATCTTATCCGCATTTCCGCCGGATTTTCCGGCAATACGCAGGAACTTCGCCGGTAAATTATCTGATCAAATGCCGGCTGCGCAACGCCGTCTGGCTCTTGCTGCATTCCGATGACCAGATCAGCACAATTGCGGAAAATTGCGGCATTCCGGACGAGTTTTACTTTTCCCGGCTGTTCAAAAAATATTACAATCTGCCGCCGCTGACTTATCGCCAGGAATTTAAAAATCAGCCTTGATTAAGGAACCGTCTCAAAATAACCTATGTTTTTACACCGCTCTCTTGAATGCTTTTCGCGCCGCTTGTTCGTTACATACCTGCCGGTATGCGCCTCACAAGCAACTCTAAAATCAAATCAAGATATTCGGTGAAAATTCAATAGGTTATTTTGTTCCAGTTCCTGAGAATGGAATAATTGCGGATTTTCGGGTCAGTCGCCGAGGTATTTCCGTTACGGGCGTATTTCCGGTAGGGTAGACTTTGACTTGCAAAATCATGGCAATGGCTCCAAATTTTTATTAACCAAAATAAAAAAGGATCCATGCCATGATCACTAATACAGTAATGCGTAATGTTCAATTTGAA
>CAIKZE010000025.1 GCA_903831825.1 uncultured Lentisphaeria bacterium
ATCAGTCCCGCAGTCGCGGGATCCCGCTGGAGCGGGAGAATATCCAACTGATGAAGGAAAGGCAGAATACAATAGACAATCATCGAGATTTTGATCTGCAAGACCGTTTCATAAATATTGATTCAACCTTCAACCATGCTTTCCCCGCTACTTAAGAATTTTTTTAACTTGGATATTGGATATTCAAATTATTTGACTGCTAAAAACGGATACGGTTATTTATACAGAAAACGACCCGCGAATTCAGGAGATGAGACAAAAAATTACCGGCAGTTTGAGTTATTCACTGCAAACTGCCGGCAAACAGATTATTTTGTTGTGATCCTTAAATTCCCTGATCAATCATCGCATTCGCGACTTTCTTGAATCCGGCGATATTGGCGCCGACAACATAATTGCCGGGCGCGCCATACTCATCGGCGGCTTCCATGCTGACCTGGTGAATGTTGATCATGATATTGTGCAGCCTGGTGTCCACTTCTTCAGCAGACCAGTTCAGGCGCATGGCGTTCTGGCTCATTTCAAGACCGGAAGTAGCCACGCCGCCGGCGTTGGCCGCCTTGCCCGGACCAAAGAGAACTTTGTTTTCCAGGAAGCAGTGTACCGCCTCAAGCGTGGACGGCATATTGGCGCCTTCCGAGACACAGAAACAGCCGTTTTTAACCAGTGCTTTTGCATCTTCGCCATCAATTTCATTCTGGGTCGCGCTGGGCAAAGCAATATCGGCCTTGACCAGACCCCACGGACGGCGGCCTTCAAAATATTTCGCATTTTTAAAGGTTTGCAAATATTCCTTGATTCTGCCGCGATGGACGTTTTTCAATTCCATGAGATAGGCCAGTTTCTCACTGCCAATGCCCTCTTCGTCAATAATCGAGCCGTCTGAATCGGACACCGAGACGACTTTTCCGCCAAGTTGAGTTACTTTCTGAACCGTATATTGCGCGACATTGCCTGACCCTGAAACCAGGACGGTCTTGCCGTCAAAACTTGTACCTCTGGTTTTCAACATTTCAGCGGCAAAATAGGTATTGCCGTAACCGGTGGCTTCGGGTCTGACCAGACTGCCGCCCCAATTAAGGCTTTTGCCGGTAAGCACGCTTTCATGAGCGTTCACGATCTTTTTATACTGTCCGAACAAATAGCCGATTTCTCTGCCGCCGACGCCGATATCACCGGCGGGCACATCAGTATCCGGCCCGATATGGCGATAAAGTTCGCGCATGAAATTCTGGCAGAAACGCATCACTTCGACATCGGATTTACCCTTCGGATCGAAGTCGCTGCCGCCTTTGCCGCCGCCCATCGGCAGCGTGGTGAGACTGTTTTTGAAAATCTGCTCAAATCCCAGGAATTTCAGGATGCTGAGGTTGACGGAAGGATGAAACCGCAGACCGCCCTTAAAGGGTCCGATTGCATTGTTGAACTGTATGCGGTAACCTTGATTTATTTGAATCTGACCTTTGTCATCAATCCATGGCACCTGGAATATGATCGTTCTTTCAGGAATCACGATTCGCTCGAGAATACGATTTTTTTCGTACTTCTTTTCACATTCGAGAATACGACTGAGCGAGTCAAAGACCTCAATGACACTCTGCAGAAATTCCTTCTCCCACGGATGTTTCTGCTTCAGTTCGTCCAATACTTTTTGTGCATACTGATTCATTAAGCCCCCTTAATGTTTTAGTGGTTAAAAAGTGATTGTCCCTAATATCCCGATGGCATATTTATGCCAATGCATTTAATATGCTTCATAAAAATAAAATTCCAATAACATTAAATCAATTTATTGAAAATGAACTACCCCTGGACAGAGCCCGCGAGGTATCGGAGACAAAAATAGAACATATTCTCGCACAAAGACACAAAGACACAGAGAGAATAACAATGGCGAGTTTTACTTTTCGTCTCTTCTCCTGAATTCGTGAGTCGTTTTCTGTATAAATAACCGTATCCGTTTTTAGCGGTCAAATAATTTGAATATCCAACACGGAATATCCAACATTCAAGGTAAAAAAATCCTTAAGCAGCGGGGAAAGCCTGGTTGAAGGTTGAATCAATATTTATGAAACGGTCTTGCAGATCAAAATCTCGATGATTGTCTTTTGTATTCTGCCTTTCCTTCATCAGTTGGATATTTCCCGCTTCGCGGGATCCCGCCTTGCGGGACGGAATATTGGATATTCGTTTTTTTTACCCATAAATTCTAGTGAAGGCCCTACTTTTCTTTGTGCCTTTGCGTCTTTGTGCGAGATAATTCCCTTCGCAACAAATCAGAATTCTCGCACAAAGGAATTTACCCGATGGAGATTGAAAGATGTTTTGCGGCAATATCCACCGTAAGCCGCCAGGTCCATTTCAGCGCTTCGAGCAAAGGCAGCAGCGGATGAACGGAGTTTTCTCCGCAATAATCAGGATTGTCCGCATTCCATGCGCTGAAAGCGATTGCCATGTCCTCGGCAAATTTCAATTCAGAAAAATATTCCAGCATCTTTTCATCGGCGGATATTGCCACCTGGCCTGTAAATATGCCGTCAAGCGACACATTGGCATAATTTTTATCGCCATGACGCCATTTGAAAACCATCTCCCCGGCTTTAGCGTAAACAAAAATAAAAAGCGAAAGAATATCATCCTGACTCAGTTCGCCGGACGGTTTATTTTCCGCATACTGGATAATTGAGGCGGCAATCCGCACGAAAAGCGCTTTTTCCGGCTCCGCCAGATCCTCAATCACCGTCACCGGGCCGGCAAGATAACCTTTTTCTTTGGCCGCGTTCACCAGCGCATAAGCCACTTCAATAAATTTTTCAGATTTTACGCTCACGATTATTTCACCTTTAAAATAATGATAGTTGAGGTTGACTGCCTGGAATCCTCCAATCAACCGGCGAATAACCGAATTGAATCAGAGACTGATTTATTTTTGAAAACGGACGGCTGCCGAAAAAACCGCGATAAGCGGACAGCGGCGACGGATGCGCGCCGGAAATCACCACATGCCGGCCGGCATCGATCAGCTCCGCTTTCTTCTGCGCATGTCCGCCCCACAACACGAAAACAACCGGTTCGGGACGGTTATTCACCGCCCGGATGACCGCGTCGGTGAATTTTTCCCAGCCGTAACCATGATGCGAAGCGGCTTCATGCGCCCGCACGGTAAGCACGGTGTTTAAAAGCATAACTCCCTGTTGGGCCCAATGTTCCAGACAGCCGTTGTCGGAACAGGGAATTCCCAGGTCGGCATCAAGTTCTTTGAACATATTGCGCAGCGACGGCGGAAGCTTGACGCCCGGCATGACGGAAAAACAGAGTCCGTGCGCCTGTCCGTCATCATGATAAGGGTCCTGCCCGAGCAACAGCACCTTGACTTTGGCATAAGGCGTAAACTTGAACGCGTTAAAAATCTTTTCTTTCGGCGGGAAAACCTGATGTTTTTTCATTTCCTGAGCCAGAAATTCCTGAAGCTCGATAAAATAATTGCGGGAAAATTCGTCCCGCAGCAGATTTTTCCAGTCTTCAGGAAATAACGCCGTAATATCATCCGAGCCGCTGTTTACCCTGTCAAACACAGTTCAGGGAACCTCCGGCAAGAATAAGCCTGATATCTTCTTCGGAAAGTTTGTGATTCAATTCGATTTCGAATTCACCGCCGGAGGCGTTCTGAATCGTAGCCTTGACCGGCTTGCCTGCCGCCAGTTGCTCCCTGACGTTTTCAATCAGGATGGCGTCCTTTTCGTTGATCTTGTCATAATCTTCCTGATTGGCAAAAACCAGCGGCAGAATTCCAAAATTGACGAGGTTGGCGGCATGAATGCGCTCAATGGCGAAAGCGATGACCGCTTTGATGCCCAGAAACATCGGGCAGATGGCGGCATGTTCGCGGGATGAGCCTTGTCCATAGCTGTCGCGTCCGACGATAATGCCGTGCCGTCCGGTGTCGCGCACCATGACGGCGCGTTCGGCGAAAGTCGGCTTGCCGTCTTCGTTGAAACACTCAAACACCACCTTTGAATAGGCGGGAATATTGCTGCGCAGTTTCAAGTGGATACCGGCGGGCATGATATGGTCGGTAGTGATTTTGTCGCCCACCTTGATTACCACTTCTCCGGTGATATCATGCGGCAGCGCGGTATTTTCCGGCGGGCGGCCGATAGTCGGTTTGCGGATGATCTCGACGGAAGCGTCCGCCGGCTGCGGCGGAATAATCATATTATCATTAATCAGGAACTCTTTCACTTCGGTAATCTCCGGATATTTCATCCCGAGCTCGCGCGGATCGGTAAATACTCCGGTAAGCGCGGCGGCGGCGGCCACTTCCGGGCTGACCAGATACGCCTGATCGCCTTTGGTGCCGGTGCGTCCCGCAAAATTGCGGTTGAAAGTCCGCAGCGTAACGGTCGTGTCCGCCGGGCTCTGGCCCTGGCCGATGCACGGTCCGCAGCCGCTCTCCAGGACTCTTGCCCCGGCGGCGATCAGATCGCCCAGCATTCCGTTGCGCGAAAGCATTTCCAGCACCTGGCGGCTGCCGGGCGCGATGGATAATGTGACTTTATCGTGAACATGGCGGTCTTTCAGCATCGCGGCGACAATCGACAGGTCGCGGACTGAACTGTTGGTGCATGAACCGATAATCACCTGCTCGACTTTGATTCCTTTCAAGTCTTTGACCCGATTGATATTATCCGGGCTGGAAGGACACGCGGCCATCGGTTCGACTTCAGCCAGATTCAACTCGATCACCCGGTCGTATTCGACGCTGGCGTCGGCTTTGAGTTCAATCCATTTCCCGCCGCGCTTCTGCGCCTCGAGAAATGCCTTGGTATTTTCATCTGAGGGAAAAATCGAAGTGGTGACGCCAAGTTCCGCGCCCATGTTGGTGATGGTCGCGCGCTGCGGCACGGACAGGCTTTTCACGCCCGGCCCGAAATATTCAACAATGCTGCCGACATTGCCTTTAGTAGTAAGAATTTCCAGCAGTTTCAGAATTACGTCCTTAGCGGAACACCACGGAACAAGAGCACCGGTCAGCTTGACGCCGATAACTTTCGGATAAGCCATCCGGAACGGAACTCCGGCCATCGCCTGCGCCACATCCAGCCCGCCCGCGCCGATCGCCATCATCCCGATGCCGCCGTTGGTCGGAGTATGGGAATCCGAACCCAGCAGCGTTTTGCCCGGTTCGCCGAAACGTTCCAGATGCACCTGATGGCAGATGCCGTTGCCGGGACGGGAAAAATAAACGCCTTTGGCGGCGGCGACAGATTGCAGATAGAGATGGTCATTGCGGTTTTCGGGGCCGTTCTGCATCATGTTGTGATCAACATAAGATACGGAAATTTCGGTTTTGACTCTGGGTACTTTCATGGCTTCGAGTTCGAGATACGCCATCGTGCCGGTGGCGTCCTGCGTCAGCGTCTGATCTATCCGGATCGCGACGGGACTGCCGACGGTCTTTTCGCCGGAGACAAAATGTTTATCGATAATTTTCTGTACAATCGTTCCTTTAGCCATCTTTATTCCTTTCAAATGTAAACTGAATTACAGGGTGTAAACTGTTCCTGATAATAAGCGGACTGATAAAATAATTCAAAAGATCAAAAATCGCAAGACGGATTCTGATTAAAATCAATAATTGAGCCACCATTTTTTATCTTTGGCATATCCGATCTCGTTCCAATCTTTTTCCGCTATCTTTTCGGACTTGCCCCATACTTCCAAATGATAAGCGACAATCTTAGCTTCTTTGATTTTATCCAATTTAATTTTAATCGGGCGGCGGTCTCCAAACCCCTGCCCCATCGACAAACCATGAGCGCTCTCAAGATTAATCATAGGGCGT
Source organism: uncultured Lentisphaeria bacterium (assembly GCA_903831825.1). Classification (GTDB taxonomy): domain Bacteria; phylum Verrucomicrobiota; class Lentisphaeria; order Victivallales; family Victivallaceae; genus CAIPAT01. The sequence goes on from CAIKZE010000025.1 coordinate 5,846, forward strand.
TTCAAGCTCTGAATCGCTGTCAGGATTCTGGCTTCATCGTAAGTATCAGAACCCGGCTTGGCCTCGGAAGGGTGACAATAGCGGAAAGTATGGTAGTTGTTATACTCGTCATTGCCTATTGTAAGCACATGCAGATAAAAGTACGGCGCTTTGATCCGGTCTATATCTTTGCCTGCTTCGCTTTTACGGCCGATCGTATATTCTATTTCGCAAACGGCAACAGGCGGGCTGGTTTGCTTGGCGCTGGTTTTAATTACTCCGGTTTTCGGCATATCAACTTTGGCAATGGTCACGGTATAATCGGCGGAATTATCTTCAAATGCGTCGCCGCCGATTGTGTCGGCATCAGAATATTCCACCAACTGGCTCAACGGAATTGACCTCTTGGCCCCGTCTCTTTCAATCGTGATTACGCCTTTGCTTATGCTTACTATTTTTACTTTGGTCAATACCTGCTTTTCGCCGCCGCCGACTTTATAAAAAATAGTGGCAGCATCAAGCATCCCGGCGGACAACGCCAGAAAAATAATCAATCCACTCATTATGAAATAACGCATATGCAGTCTCCATGTTTTACATTATTTAATATAATATACGGATATACAGAATAGACTATTGTTAAGATAACTGAAAAAAACTAAAAAAAAAGCGGAACCCTGAAAGAGTTCCGCAAAAATAACATCAATTAAGGATGTCTTATTCAGTCGGCTTGGTCTTGGGCAGGCCGAAAACTTTGCCTTCCGGCAGACGTTTTTCCGCCTGAAGAATGTCAATGCGCTCAAAGCGTTTCATTACATTTCTTTTTTTCCTGATCTTACCGCCGACTCTCAAACTAGGATGTTGTGACATTTCATTACCTCATATTTTAATTTCAATATTTAATCGCACAAATTAAGCCAAATAATATTATTCTGAATTTCTTACTTTCAAGGAATAATTACAAAAAAAAGGATATTTTTAACGCCTGAATTTGAAAAATCCGCAATTTGCATGATTTTATTGCTTCAACATTATAATTCAGTCGGAAAGCAATCACTATGCGCGGAACAGTGCGGATAATATCATTACTGCTGCTGCTTATGACCGGACTGCATGGCGCGGTCAGGGAAATCACGGTCATCCACACCACTGATACCCACGGACGGATTTATGGCAACAGCAATGGCTGGCTGAAAGCAGCCCCGGCCATCCGTCAGGAAATAACGGCGGCGGGCGGCGCGGGCAATTGCCTGCTCATCGACTGCGGCGATCTTATGCAGGGAACCCCGGAGAGCGCATTTTCCAGCGGCGCGATTATGGTCAAAATCCTCAATGAATTCGCTTACGACGTATGGGTTCCCGGCAATCACGACTTTGATTTCGGATCCGACGCCCTGAAAATGAACATCAGCCGCTTCCGCGGCGACGCCCTGGCCGCGAATGTCGAATCGCCAACCCTGACCGGCACAATCAAACCGTGGCGGATTTTTGAGAAGAACAATCTTAAAATCGCAGTCATCGGCATGACTACGCCCAATCTGCTGAATTATCTCTGGCGGCCGGAATCCGGACGCCTGCAAGTTTCCGGCATTGAAAGTTCGCTCGGCAGGATCATTGCCGCGGTGCGGCAGTCCAAACCTGACATTATCGTGCTGGCCATTCATCACGGACAGTATTCCAAAGACACCACGTTATACGACTTGACCATGAAATATCCGGAAATTGACCTCATTCTCGGCGGCCATACCCATCAGGATGTGTCCGGCATGAAAATCGGCAGAAACTGCTGGTTCGCCCAGGCCGGACACGCCGCCGAATGTTTCGGTAAAATCAATATAGCGTGGGATGACGAAGCTAAAAAAATAATCCGGATATCTTCCGTGCTGATTCCGGTCAAAGCCGACACCCCGGAAGATAAAGCATTGCATCAAGCCATTGATGATGATTTGCGCGCTGTATCCGACTACTATTCAACGCCGCTCACCGGCAGCCCTGAACGCATCAAAGCAATGACCGGCAGACTCGCCGCCGATCCCGGAGCCGTCATTGTCAGGGCAATGGCGGAATCCTCCGGCACCGGAATCGCGCTGTTCGCCCATGGCCGACAGACGATAAAGCCGGAACTCGGATTGAGCAGAAAAACTGTTTTCTATCTGATCCCGTATGAAGATACGGTCTGCACCTTAACCCTCAATGCCGACGAATTTAAAGCTGTGCTGCATGAGCAGTTGACGCAATTGAAAAAATATAAGTCGTCGCCGTCACTGTACGGCGTCACATTCGAAACCGATCCCCGGACCGGAGACGTCAAAAAACTGCTCCTGCCGGATGGCATGCCATGGCAGGGGACGGACAAAAAAATTAAAGCGGCGTTCAGCAGTTTTGCCCTGGCCGGCGGCGGCGGGAGTTTTACATTGCTCAAGGAATACGCGGCGGACAGTAAAAATCTCCCGGAAAACTCCGGCGCGCTTGTAAGAGATTGCGTCAGAAAGTATATTGAAAAGATTGTCGCCGCAGAAAACAAAACAGAGAAAAACGACCGATGAGCGATCAGTTATTTAATATCTCAAGGCTGCTGACCGAAGCCGCCGGTAAATACGAAGACCGGGAAGCGCTGTTCGCGCCATGCGGCCGCAAACCCGACGGTAATTTCCAGTATTCCGTGCTGACCTTCCGGCAACTGGAAAATCTGGTCAATGCCTATGCGCTGGAATTCAGAAGACGCGGCATTATCAAAAACACCCGCGTCCTGATGCTGCTCAAACCGGGATTGGAATTCGCCGCCGCCGTCTTTGCCGTTTACAAAACCGGCGCGGTGCCGGTGCTGATCGACCCCGGCATGGGTACGAAAAACCTGCTCGGCTGTATCCGCCAGACTTTGCCGGAAGCAGTCATTGCCATTTCTCCCGCGCACTGGCTGCGGTTGCTGTTCCGTAAACATTTTCCCTGCGCCGGAATATTTTTTTCGCTCGGCAAATTTCCGCCGCCGGGTTGTGAAAAGCTTGAAAATATCGTTTCACTTGAAGCAATCAGACAAGGCGGAAAATTCGATTGCGATGCGGCGGATACCACGCTCGACGATACTGCCGCCATCGTTTTCACCACCGGCAGCACCGGCCCTCCGAAAGGCGTAGTTTATACCCACCGCACTTTCCAAGCCCAGGTGGAACTGATCCGCCAAGTTTACGGCGCCGGCCCGGATTATATTGATATGTCCGCGTTTCCGCTGTTCGCGCTGTTCGCCGTGATTCTCGGTATGCCGTCGGTGATTCCTGAAATGGATTTCACCCGTCCGGCCAAAGTCAATCCGGAAAATATCATCCGGCCGGTGCTGGATAAAAAAATCAGTTTTTCCTTCGGCTCCCCTGCCCTGTGGCGGACCGTCAGCCAATACTGCATTGCCAATAACATTAAATTGCCGTCATTGAAAAAAGTGCTGATGGCGGGCGCGCCGGTCACCGCCGAACTGCACCGGGCGGTCAAACAGATCATTGCCGGTGACGGCGAAATCATGGTGCCTTACGGCGCCACCGAAGCGCTGCCTGTCGCCAATTTCACCGGCAGCGAAATGCTCGCCGAAACCGCCGCCCTCACCGCGCAGGGCCGCGGCTATTGCGTCGGCTATCCCAACCCCGGCATCGATATCCGCGTTATCACTCCGGCGGAAGGTGAAATCAAATCCTGGGACGAACAGTTCGTCCTGCCGCCGGATGAAATCGGCGAAATCGTTGTCCGGGGCGATGTCGTCAAAAAAGAATATTTTAATAATCCGCAACATAACCTGATGTCAACGATTGCCAATGCCGACGGGTCCCGCTGGCATCGCATGGGCGACATGGGCTATTTCGACGCCAAAGGCCGGCTGTGGTTCTGCGGCAGAAAAAATCATCGCGTCATTACTCCCGACCGCACCTATTATTCTGTCTGCTCCGAAGCTGTTTTCAACCAGCATCCGGACGTCAGCCGCACGGCCCTCACCGGAGTGAACGGCCGGCCGGTACTCTTTGTCGAACCCCGTCCCGGCAAATTTCCTGAAACGAAAACCGCTCAGGCCAAATTCATCAGCGAACTGAAAGAACTCGGCCAGGCGTATCCCTTCACGTCCGGCATCCAAACTTTCCTTTTTCACCGTTCATTCCCGGTGGATATCCGTCATAACGCCAAAATTTTCCGCGAAAAGTTGGCCGTGCTGGCCGCCAGAATACTGAAATCCGAATAAGAATATGGCTCTTCTTATTTCCTGGATAACCGTTTTTTAACGACCAAGTAATTTGAATATCCAATATCCAACAAGGAATATCCAACATTCAAGGTAAAAAAATACCGCCATCATTCCTGCTCTTTTCTGTTTGTATTTGGTCTTTCCTTCATCTGTTGGACATTCCTTGTTCGATATTGGATATTCTGTTCCTGCTTCTTCTTTGCCTTTCCTTCATCTGTTGGATATTCCTTGTTGGATATTGGATATTGATAAGATTAAAATAGAGCAATAGATGGATAATAGTCAGGATGAAAACTTTCATATTACACATTATCATAAGATAATATAATAGAATTTTATCTATGCTGCAAGATGCACCCTTTAAAATAAGGAACAGAGAGAAATGACAGATTTAGAAGCGCTTAAGAAAGCAGTGGAGAACGGCAAGCGAAATAACGTGATCTCTATCGTACAGGCCGCGATTGACGCTAAAGAAGATGTCAATACGCTTATCGACAGAGGTATGATTCCGGGAATGCGGGAGATCGGGAATCGTTTTTCCAGAAGTGAAGTATATGTTCCGGAGCTTTTGATCGCGGCCCGCGCCATGCAGACCGGCATGTCCATGCTGGAACCAGTCCTGGCTGGAAATGAACACAAAACGCTCGGCAGAATCGCCGTCGGCACGGTCAGAGGCGACCTGCATGATATTGGTAAAAATCTGGTTGCGTTAATGCTCAAAGGCGCCGGGTATGAAGTTATTGACCTGGGCGTAAACTGCGACATTGAAAAATATCAGTACGGCTTGGATCAGGGCGCTCAAATACTGGTCTGCAGCGCACTGCTGACCACCACCATGCCTTATATGCGAGAAATCGTCAACGAGTTCAAGGGCAAGACAAAAATCATTATCGGCGGCGCTCCCGTAACCCAGGCGTATGCGGATGAAATCGGAGCGGACGGCTACAGCGCGGACGCCAACGGCGCGGTTAAGCTGGTTGACGAACTGTTAAACCAGCGATTTGAACTGATTGCATAATTACTTGTATTTAACCACAAAGACACAAAGGAAAGTTTGCCAGAGTGAACAGCCGGAATGCGATGAGAATAGAAATCAGGAAGCAGTTTTTTTCTCAACTTTCTTCATATCTAAATGGTTAAAAGGATTTCTCTGTGTCTCTGTGCCTCTGTGGTTAATTTAATTGACTCATCCATGCCGGTCATGAACGGATTAATTTCCGCAATTTCCGAAAGCAGAAGATGCAGCCGGTCGCGCCCATCACGGCAATCAGCGGCAGGGCCGGCAGATGATAGCGGGGAACCGTTATCGGACCCGGCAGCAGCAGATAGTATTCCACGAACGCCAGAAAAAAGAAGAACAGAAAAATTTTCTTCTCACACAGCCATATTCCCAATTGGACGAGACATCCGATGTAACAGCATAAGACTATTATCAATGCCGGAATCAACAATGCCGGCAACCACAGTTTCCCTGCAAAATAATGATTTACCGCGGCAATTATGCCACGCCGGTGCATGACGTCCAGCGTTCCCCGGTCGCCCTGCGTCAATCCAAGCAATTCAAAAAAAGTCGGCGCATCCGGCAGCATGACCTGCGGGTTGAGATGCAGCCGCAGATAGATAAACGGATGCTGAATAATTAATTCCCTCAGTTTTCTCAGGCAATAGTCAACTTTGCTTTTTTCATCAGGATATTTTGCGCGGTCGGCAAATTCCAGATCCATTTCCTGCCGGAGGCACTGCTTTTCCGCCTCATAAGAGGTCCCTTTTACCGTGGAAATGAGCATGGCCCCGTTCTGATAATACATCGCCCCGGTGTTGGTATCAATGCATAACCCGGCCCCCGCATAACTGTTGCGCAGCATCCATGGAAAAACAATCGCCCAGAAAATTGCCGTGCAGGCCAGAGCGGTTATGATTTTTTTCTTCAAATTGAAACCGGGTATAATCAGAATCAGGAATGCCGCGGGAATATACCACAAAACGCTGATCGGACGGATCAGCGCCGACAGCGCCGCTAGAATCACTCCGGGATAACACCAGCGCAAATCCTTGCGCAGATAGAATAAACTGAAAAAGTAGAGTTGCCAGGCAATGAAAAAGGTGAAAAAAGAATCTGAAAGATACATCGGGCTCATGGCTGTGGCTGTGATATTCAACGCCACAAAGCCAGCCGCGATCATTCCGGCGAGATGCCCGCCGAACAACCTGCCGGTCAGATACACCGGAACGCAAATCAGCGCTCCGACCACGCACAGCGCCAATACCGGGATCACAAAGTTTTGGCCGAAAAGATAGAAAAATATCGCCAGAAACAATGAAAAACCGGGCGCTCTGCCGGCATTCAGCGACTTCACCCCAGGGCCGCAATAGAAACCGCCGTATTCCGGCCATGACAGCGCCGGCTGAATATAACCGTCCGAATCCATACGGCAGAAATGGCCGGGCACTTTATCCAGCCCCGGCCAGGCCACCGCAATCCGGATAATCAGCGCCGCCAATACCAGTATCACAACCGCAATAAATTGACGATTGGTAACGATTCGTTTAATTTTCTTGAAAAATGAATCCATATTCATAAAAATATTCACTAATAAAACATTTCAAGAATATGGACTTCAATATGAATTTTTCAATAAAAATAATTTCAATTACGCCAAAATCATCTTAACTTGCCGCAGGCCGGGCCGTCAATGGCTTTTACGATTCTGTCATATTTTGAGACATTTTTTCCGGACGCATCCTTTATCTCGAGATGGAGCGTATAGACTCCCGCAGTCAATTTGGACGTGTCAATCGCCATTTTAGCATCCTTCTCAATATTGGACGCGGAGGCCGTGGAAACGGTTTCGCCTTTGCTTCCCAGCAGCGCGGCGGAAAGGGAGCAATGCTCTTTGCAGCCCATTATGCTGACGGTGAACGGGGTCTCGTCACGCTTCAACAGGATGGCGGACGGGATGTCAACCGCGGATATCGCCGGATTTTTAAGTTTTATGAGATTTATGCCTTCGAGATAGAACCGGATATTGGTCTTGTCCGGATATTTTGCTTCGCTGACGCCGAACTGGATGCCTTTTATGCATTTCCATGGCGCATCCTGGTTCCCCGATTCCTTCACCATGTCTTTTATGGAAAGAGTGATTGGGATCCATACCCGCTCGGGAACAAGATCAATGACGTTTTTACTGTATAACTGGGATTTGTTCTTGTCGTATGACAGAATATCGATGTAAAACGGTGACCATTCATTTTTCGTCTCGGGTCTTTCCGACTCGACCATCACCCAGAAAGATACATAATCGTATTTACTCATGTCCAGGCCACTGGCGAAGTCCATGCGGATGCGGGGCCAGCCGACCAGGTAAACGCCGCTTTCCCCTCCGCCATCCTTCTGGTAGTCCATGGTCACATCATAAAGCAGACATTTATTGCCGAAGTGTTTCACGTTTTCAGGTATTTTTACCTTGCCTTCCGTGGTGACGCTTTTCCAGGCTTTGAAATCGTCTTTCCCTAAATCCGCGATCTCGATGTTGCCTTCATCCTGCTGTTTACGGAAGAATACCTGCATCTCATCCGCCGCCGGCTTGGACTTGTAATCAATTATCACTGAAGGTACCGGGTTATTGTTGGCGGCCGGATATTTCAGAAGCTGTCCGGTCATTTGCGCCATGCGCCATCTGTAGCCGTCGAACTCCTCGTGACTCCAGGGGGCGTCCTCGTAAGTCGTCTGCGGTTTCACCGCGTCCCATATTTCCTGGAGCAGGGCCTTGCCTTTCGCGGCCAGCTTCCGGCATTCGGGATCGGCGGAATTTTCCCGCTGCGCCACCGCCGTCTCCAGCGTGTAGATGTAATTATAGTCATTGACGCCTTCCCGGATGCAATCCCAGTACACCGCCGGGATTATTTCGCCGTTATCGTCCACCTGGTTGCCGGATGCGGGGGAACCTTTGCTGAGCGGGGTAAGATAGGTGTTCAGATTTCCCCAGCGCCAAATCCACGGCATCAGCATGGTATATCCGGACCGCCACAGGCCGTAGCCGTAAACCATCCTGCCGCCGGCGCAGAATATCAGCGGATCGTGCTTGGGCGCGCACTGGACGGTATTGGGATAACACCAGTAGCCGTGTTTCTTGTCCGCGATCACTTTTTCATACGGAATGGAATAGTACGGGTCGCACCAGATATCCACGACATCCGCGTAATCCGCGGCGTCCGCCACGGCCGGGCTCTTCGTCGCGTAGGTCTTAACTCCGGCGTCCTTGAACGCCCTGTAAGTTTTCACCCCGAAATCTTTCGATTCGGCGGACACTTCGTCCAGCGGATTGTAAATGAATTCCGGCCAGCCTTTAGCTTTCCGTTCCTGCTCAAACTCTTTCACCAGACGGGTGATGGTCTTATAAAATTCACCTGGCGGGGGTACCGGCATCATATAATGATGGCTGCTCATCGTCTTGCCGGTCAACTCCTTGTACAACGCCGGGGCTCCGGCGAAAACCACCGGAGCGGGGCCTTTCAGTCCGGCCGCCATCCACCCCTTTATCGTTTCGTCCGGGCTGCGGAGAAAACCGATCTTATTTGTTTCGGGCGAATAATAAACGGCCAAGGTTGGAAACGCGTCGAAACCGAAATCCGCCATGGTCTGCCAGTCATTGTGCGCCGCTTTGGCCAGCCACTCCGGGCTTTTTCCTTTATAAAGCGATGAGCCAAGGATAAGCATGTCATAGTTATAGGCGGTAAAATGTTTCTCCGGGTCTTTCAGCAGCTTGAAAGGCAGCACTCTCATGGTAATCGGCAGCACGAATGTCCTGCCGGAATTGTCGCTGGAAACCGTCAAGGTTCCGCTGTAAAGCCCGGCGGCGGCGTTTTCGGGAATCCTGATCTTCAGCCAATACCGTTGGCATTCCTTCTCCGGCGCGGCGGTGACATCCACTTTCTCCAACAGTTCCGGGACCGTCCTGTAGCTCTTTTCCGAACGGTAAGAGGGATAAACGACATTCCGGTATGTCACCAGCCGGACATCCACATTTTCAGCAGGAATCACGTTTTCATCAGATTTAAGTTCGGTTGAAACCACCCGCAGATTGTTCAACGTCTTTAACGGATAAACGGCAAAATTCATCGCCACGATCTCGCCGGGGGTGCCGAAAGCGGTTAAGGCCTTGATCCGCTCGTCGGCAAGCGGTTTGGTGTTGGGATAAACGGGAATGGTCGCCGGTCTGCCGAAAAGAATGAATCCAAGTTCCGTCTCTGTTCCTGCGGGCTGCGGTTCGGGATTGACTTCCTTGAACCCCATTTCCGTAAGTCCCGCCGGAACGGCGTTGACCGGAAGCGGCTTCCGCAATAAATTGCTATTCGGTCCTGAATCTTGTCCCGAAAATGCTGTCAAGCTGGTCAAAAAAGCACATCCAGCGGCCAGTAAAATAGTTTTTCCCTTCATCCGAATTTTTCCTTATAAATTTGTGTGCAGATTTTTAAATTGATAACTTCTAAAATTTGCAGAATCGGCGCGCAAATTTTTAAGTTAATAACTCCTCTAAATAAGAAACTGGGGCGAATCACATAAGTTATCTACGGCGCATAGTAAACGCAAGCGCTTTTTCCGTACAAATCCTTCATATTTTGAGTTTTCACATGCATCTCGGCGAACAAGCACGGCAGGTTTAAACTCGGGTGCCTGAACTCAAGCGCCAGATTAGAAGTACTTCCTGATGTGTAGAAGGGGTATGTTGCCCAGTGATCGAAGACAAACGGGTAGCCTTCCGCTCCGGCGGACGTCCGCATCCCGTCCGTCATGTAAATCATAGTTGATGGCTGCTTGATTGCCGACATCTTCCTCATATGCACATAGGTACTGTAGCCAAGGGCAGTCATGAAATGGTTCGCCGTATAGCTGTATTGACAATCATTATAAACCACCCGATAGGCGTCTTTCGGACACCAGTAGATTTTGGCTTGGGCCGGCGTCGCGGCGGCAAGAGGAGTTATTCCAGTATAAGGTCTCAGATTGTTATATAATGTAGTTACGCCGCCGCCGTTGACGGCATACGGGAAATATTCCTGTGAGTCCATCGAATAGGAGGCAACGGCCTGGCCGATCTGGCGAAGGTTGCTCATGCATTGCGTCTGCCTGGCGGTTTCCCTGGCGCTGGTCAACGCCGGCAGCAACATTGAGGCCAAAATCGCGATGATGGCGATCACCACGAGGAGTTCTATGAGCGTAAAATTTGTCCTTTTCTTCTGTTGCATGGACGAAGCGTAAAAGTTCGGCGCCGGAAATGAATTTTCTCTCATAGTATCATTCCTTTTTAGCTATTTCCCTATTAAGCTTAAGACTTTTTAAATACTTATTTAACAATGCATATATTACATTATAACTCATATTGCTTCACTTGTCAATAAGTAAAGCAAAAAAATCAACATCAGCTGAACAATTCGCGGCGGCGAATTGAGTCTTTTTCATGCCGGAATATTAATAATTTATCGAGCGTTTCGTTTGCAGTTAATCCCGTAAGGTGTATGTTTTTAAGTTATTGAAGATAAAACTGTCTCCATGAAATTATAAAAGAGGAATAAGCGATGTTCAAAAAGACCATTTTAATGGGAACGCTGCTGGCGGCAGCGGGCATGGTGTGCGCCGACGTCAAATTACCGGCAATCTTTAACAGCAACATGGTAATTCAGCGGGAAACCGCGGCTCCGGTCTGGGGCTGGGCCGATCCGGAAGAAAAAGTGACTGTTTCCGGCTCCTGGGGCGAAAAAGCCGAAGCCGTGACCGGCAAAGACGGCAAGTGGCAGTTGAAACTCGATACGCCCAAAGCGGGCGGCCCGTTCGTCATCACCGTTCAGGGTAAAAACAAGATTGAATTGCAAAATGTGCTGTCCGGCGATGTATGGATTTGTTCCGGGCAGTCTAATATGGCCTTTAACGTCAGCGGTTCCAATAACGCGAAACAGGAAATGGAAAATGCGAAATATCCGGAAATCCGCCATTTCCAAGTAAAACTGACGCCTTCGCTGACACCCTTGAATGATACCGCCGGCAAATGGGAAGTCTGTGATCCGGCCACGGCCGGAAGATTTTCGGCCACGGGTTATTTCTTCGGCCGCAAGCTCAATCAAGACCTGAAGATTCCGATCGGCCTGATTAATACTTCCTGGGGCGGCACCTGCATCGAAGCCTGGACTCCGCTGGATAAACAGATCGCCGATCCGATCGTTAAAAAAACGAAAGACAATTGCGATAAGCTTGCGGAGACCTACAATCCGGAAGCCGCCAAAAAGAAATTTGAAGAAGAAAAAGCGGCCTGGCAGAAAAAAGTTGACGAATGGAAAACCGCCGGCAGCAAAGGTGCGCAACCCGCCGTACCGCGTCTGAATATTAATCCGCTGCAGTCGCCGAACTATCCCGGCAATCTCTACAACGGCATGATCGTCCCGATTGTTCCGTTCGCAGCAAAGGGCGCGATCTGGTACCAGGGCGAATCCAACATGGGGCGGGCGGATAACTACCGGACGCAGTTGGAACGGATGATTACCTGCTGGCGCAATGTCTGGGGCCAGGCGGATCTGCCGTTTTATTTTGTCCAGTTGCCGAACTATATGAAACCCTGGTCCGCACCGGTGGAAGACGTCGGCTGGCCGGTGTTGCGTGAAGCCTTTATGAAAACGGCCATGGAAGTGCCGAATACCGGAATGGCAATCACCATCGACATCGGCGAAGAAAAAAATATTCACCCCACGAACAAACAGGATGTCGGCGACCGTCTGGCTCGCGTTGCATTGTATAAGACTTACGGCCAAAAAGATACGGTCTGGACCGGTCCGATTGCCCAATCCTGCAAATTCGACGGCGAAAAAGCGATAATCAGTTTTGAAAACGGCGGTGCGCCGCTGGCCGTAAAAGGCGAAAAACTGCAAGGCTTCGCGCTGGTTGACGAAAACGGCCAGCCGGTCAGAGCCGAGGCGAAAATTACCGCGGAGGACACCGTTGAAGTGACCGCTCCCGAAGTCAAGAAAGCCGTGATGGTGTATTACGCCTGGGCCAATAACCCGACCGGCGCGAATCTGATCAACAAGGCCGGGCTGCCGGCTTCGCCGTTCCGTTTCGGCACGATGCCGAAAATCAATTTTATGGCAAAACTGCTGCCGGCGGAAGCCGGCGCTTACAAAGTGGTGTACAGCTTCGATCCGACCAATGTGGCACTGACTGACAACAGCACCAAATTCGTCTATGCGGAAGATAATTCCGCCAAGCTCACCGGGAAGTTCAAGAAAGTAGCCTATTTCATGGCATTGCAGGCCAATGACGGCAAACTGTCCTATGCGTTCGTGAGCATGGACCCGTTTACCGACAGCGTAAAAAAAATCGGAGTGCCGGTAAAATCGGTCGGCCAGATGTTCCAGCAGATCGTGACCGGCATAACGGTGAAATCGAATGTCGATGGCGTCAAAACCGGCGACTATCCCGAAGGCGGCAATATCGAGTTCTGGGACTGTAACTACGGTCCCGCCAACAGCGCCAAAGTTCCCGATGCTTCCGATGCCGTTATGGATTTCGGCGACACCCCCGATGCCAGCCATTCTCCCGGTTACGGCTGCATGCAGATTCACAACTGGAAAGAAAAACAGTCGGTGATTTGCTTCAACAACTTTGCGGCCGGCAGAAATACCGATGTGGGTATCGGCAACTGGACCGGCGGCAAGACTTTGGACTGGACGTTCTCCGGCAGCGCCAAAAACTACGCGCGCGGCGAGTTTAAAGTCCTGATCCTGGAATAACCGTCTCCCGTCCCGGACGGCCAGCCGTCCGGGACCTGCCCGATGCTATGCAACAGCGGAGGTTTTATACGGTTCCGGCGGCGGCAATGATTTTTTCCAGTTGGTCATTGAGTATTTGAACATACATGAATCTGGTGGCAATGATCTCATTAATCATCGGTTCCGGCATGTATTTGCCCAGAACGGCATGAATTTTTACGGTGATGGCGGCAATCTTTTCCCGCGTAATCCGCACTCCGTCAAGATAGTTGTTTTTGATCTTGTCGGTGACCGTGCCGTTGAGATAAGCCGGATACAGCGCCATATCGGCTTTGGCGCAGTGGTCAATATATTCGTTGACTTTCTCCAATTCCGCCATTAATTCCAGAATTTCAATAATATCCCGGTTCCGCCTGACCAGATTTATCGAGGAAGTAAAAATCTTTCCTGCTTTTTCAGGCATGGTGTCCAAACAGGCGGCGGCATCCGCCAGCATCGGCAAATCAACGCCGAATGCCGCTTTGGCAAACCGCTTATTGAAATCTCCGGGCTCCACCGGCGCGCCGCGCCAGGCGCTTTCCGCAAATATCGCGATCAGGTAAAATAAGGATGGAATGAAACCTTCGGCGGGGGTCTGGCATTGCGCCCGCGTCCAGGCAGTGCAGATATGGCCGTCAAGCTGATAATCATTGATGACTTCCGCCCAGCGGTTGAGGTTCATGATGCGCGATGCCTGGTTGTCAACGTCCGGACGCGACAAACGGGTGACCCGCACGGCGGACGCGGCCAGAATTCCGGTGCCGCAATCCTTGAGACGGGAGACGAATTCTTCATTCACTTCATTGTACTGCCAGACACAGAGCGAGGCTTTCTTCAACAGGTCATTGCATTCCTCCTGACGGTGCTTGCGAAAAACGTCGTCCCAGATCAATACTTTTTTGCCGTGCTCCCGCAGATAATCCGCCGCCCTCTCCACGTGCCGGATATACATCTGAAAACGGTCCTGCCCGTCGCATTTTGAGCATGGATCATTCAGATCAACTTCATCCGCTCCGATGTGAAAATATTCATCGTCACGGTGCAATTCCAGCAACTCATCAGCCATATCCTTCCAAACCGTGAAAGAGCGTTCAACCGACGGGCATATCTGATAACTGGAAACGCCGTCCCCTTCCCTCAAATCATGATATTCGCGATGTTTCAGAATATAATCCCAATGTCCATAGCACTGTAATTTGGGAATCACCCGGATAAAACGGGCGTGACACAATTCCAGCAGCAGCTTTACCTGAGCCTGGGTGTATGCCATCTCGGGATGGGCGATTACCGGATGCGAATCATACCGGATTTTATCTTCGTACTCCAGCATGATGCTGTTGATTTTCAGCCGGGATATTTTTTTTATCCATTCCAGCAGATATTCGAATTTCGGAGTCATTCCCTTCAAATCCACATGCAGGCAACGCAATTCCAGCGCGGGCCAGTCAATAATCGTCCCGCATTCAATTGAAGCGTCTTCCGCCAGTTGGCACAGCGTCTGCCAGCCGTAAAAGAAACCGGTCCCGGTATTGGCGGCCAGTTCAACATGATCGGCGCCAATGCGTAACACAAAGGCATCCTGCCGGTCACGCGGCAATGAATCAAAAACCGACTCGCCGGCCGCGGCATCGAACACCCCGATACATGCATAAAATCCACTGCGCCGTTCCAGTATTTCCCAAACTGTCTGCCGTCCGGCAAACAGTGCGTAATCTTCTTTCATTTCTGCCAGTGTTCCGGCGGAAAGCGGACCGGCAATCACGCCGGCATGCGCTTCCGCCGGAACAAAATAGCGTTGTTCCGTATTCAGAGACGGTCCAAAACTTCTAATATCCGGCAACAATTTCATTCTGATATTACTTTCCTGTCTTTTCCTGCAACCGCATAATCAGATTCGCGGCTTTATCCCGCGTTGCGTCAGCCATTGCTGTGTCATGAGCATGGGATACCGCCACTTTGGCAGGGCCTTCCTTCAACAGTTTTTCCGCTTCCAGCACCAGTTCCGGCGCGGCTCCGGCAGCTTTCGCGGCCAAGACAGCTTCGGCCAGTTTCCGCATATATTTCAAGTCGGTGCTGCCGATGCGCAAACACTCAAACCGCACGGAGGTTATGCAATCATCGAATGAACGGTACGCCACACCGCCGTCCGGCTGGGTTTTCCATGACCCGACGCCATAATATCCACCGGGGCCGGCAATCAGGAAAAACAGCGCAGTCGTATCTGCGCCGTAGTTAAGCCCGATCCAGGCATGACGCCGATAGTAGCGGTATAATTCCGCCCGCATATTGGTGTCGCAATAATAAAACCAGACGTGCTTTTGTGCAACTTTCAACCGTTCCCAGAATTTCAAATATTCCGGAAGATCCAGATAAGAACCCCAGAAACACCAATCATCCACATACGGCATAATTTTCTCCAGGCTGTCTATCGGCTGCATGCTGGCGCCTAAAGTCAGTTGCAGCCGCATTTGCGGCACGGCTTCTTTAGCCAGCCGGCAGGTTTCAATTACCGCCGCGTCGTCAGTCCGGTGCGGTTCATCCCATACTTCGACGGTATAATCAGACTCGGCGACTTCGTTGCGCCGCATCACGTCAGCCACTCCGCGAATCCAGCTCTGCCAGGCGCGTTTCCACTCCGGCGAACCGTCTTTGAATTTGTTCCCGGCATGTTCTTTCATAAAAACATTGTACGTGGAAAATCCGATCATGAATTTGATCTCTTTTTCAACTCCGTATTTTTGCGCCCAGTCACGGTAGTTCTTAAATATTTTATCCATTTTCGGCAAACTGGCGTCAACCAGCGAACCGTCACTATTGAACTTGAAATCAAAGTACCAGGGGGATAACTGGAAAATCCGGATATCATGTTCAACCATCGCTTTAAAAAATTGTTCATTTCCGGCTTCGCGGAACAGCATCAGCGGAATTGCCGGTTTTTCCGGCAGTTCAATCGGCAGGACTTCCAGCTCCAGCGGCATATCCAGCATCGGCCCTTCATAGCGCCAGCCTTGCTTCAGGACATATTGAGCCGGTTCGTTCAACGGAATAACCCGGATGAAACCGGTGTATTTGCCGGGTTTTACTCCGCGGCAGTCGAACATCGCCCAGACCAGCCCGGATTCCTTTGACGGGACCAATACCGTATAGGAAGCATCCATCGGAACCAGCGGGTCAAAACGCTGTCCGTGTTTAGCGCTATCGCTGTCTTTCACCCGGACGCCGCGCAACATAGATATTTTTTCTACAGGAAAATCGCTTCCGGCAGGGCCGTTCAAACCCGGCTGTTCGATGCCGTCATCGAGCTTTTTGTAGATGATCACCCGGTATTCTTCCGGAAGATTGGTTAAATTAGTCACCGCCAGCGGCAGCGGTTTAAACTCATTGACCGCGCTCCTTGCTGAAATTTTCTCCTGCGGACTGGCAATCTCCTCCGGCAGCAGCGGAATCGTCGGGTCAGTAACCGGGGAAATGGCGGACAGCACAAATTTGCGGTCTCCCGCCTTGAGATATTTTATCTGTTTTTTGAGTTTTTCGGCACGATAATAAAGACTTTCCATTGCAGCGGGCGGCAACCCCGGCTTATTCAGCTTTTGCAGGCTATCCAGCTCGGACATCGCGCTCTTCCGTCCATCGCTTTCCGGCAAGGCCGCGAGTTCGGCAGCAAGACCTTTCAGCGCGGCGTCACTCCAGGCATTGAAGGCGCCGATTACCAGTTTGCCGAAATTTTTCCGGTTGTGAAAATTGCCGTCACACCACGACCAGGTGGAAAGTTCCTTTTCCGGAGTGCGCTGCCGTCCGACATTAAATCCGACAAGTGTGCCGTTCGCGGGGGCGGCATCCCAGCCCAGCAACGTGAACGGGATTTTAACTTCCGCGGTCCAGCCGTCCGCCGTCTTGTTTACTTTCGCCTCCCATTCGCCATAACGTTTGACATCGGTATTGCCGCCGAAGCCCATCCAGCGCCCGCCGCCCGCCGCAACCACGAATTGACTCAAATTGCGGTCGGATGCAACCGGCTCGAAGAATATTTCAATAACATCGTCTTTCCAGACATTCTGACCTTCACCGGTGACCCCGGCATGAAGCTTATCCATGGCCGGTTCCTGACATCTAATGCCAAGCCAGAGGGCGTTGTCCGCCGTCAGGGCCATCACCTCGGTACCGGCTTTCGCCGGATTGCCGGAGTTAATATCGGTAAATCCGCCTGCCTTCAACGCGCTGCTCCAGGCCGGGTCATCCAGTTTGCCGTCAAACTGCGGAACCGCAGCCGAACTTACAGCTTCAATTATTTTTTTTTGCAGGGATTTATCTTCCGTCGCCGCCGGTCCGGCAATTCCGGCCTCCAGCGCATCGGCTTGCTCTTCAATATTCACCTTGTCAATCAGCAGATATTCGCCGGGACTGTCCGGCAGGTCTTTATCCGCCTCGCTGCCCCATATGGAAATATAGAGCGCCGCCCGCTTGGCCTCCGGACCGGTCTTGAAAGTCCCTTTATAGCAAACCCATTCCGGCTGGACTCGCAACTCTCCGACTGTTGATTTGATGCTTTTTCTGTCTTTGTAATAATCTCCGCCAACCCACTCCTGGGCATGAATAAATGCCCGTTTGACCGTGCCTTTCAACTCAACGGAAAACCTGTAGGTCGTATTGGGTTTGGCGGCAAAGCCGGCGAGACCTTTTTCGCCGCCGATCACAACGCCGCAATTGACGTTTTTCCGGCCGGCTTTGTCTACGAGATAGCTGATGATTTCCAGCTTGGCGCATTTGTTCCAGGTAAGGTCTTCAGTGAACTGGGAAAATTTATAGCACTCCGCCTTGCCTTCCATGCGGAATTCCGGCGACAGCGCCGAATCAACTTCGCTGTTTTGGATTAAATTTCCGGCAAAACCGGCGGCCGCCGATAATATTATCCCGCAAATCACGCTTCGCTTAATAATGTCTTTCATGCGTCTTCTTATGCCTTGTTTGATTTATGGATTTATGGATTTCTGGTATTGAATGCCGTGGAGTTGCCGTTAAAAGTGATATCACTCATCTTCGCCGATCCGACATGACCGTCAGCGCATACGACATTGGCCTGCATACTGTGCCTGAAATCAAAAGCGTTAATATCATTATCCGGACTCAAGTTCCAGCATTCGAACCGGTAATAGCCGTTCGCCACCAGCGGAGTCGCCCCCTTGCCGAAAGTGTCGGTGAACATAATCAACTTGCTCGGCCGCACTATATTCTTCGTTGACGGAATAAACCGCGGCCCGATGCCGCCAAACGCCCCCAAGCAGGCATTGTAGGCATAATCAACGCTCATCCCCGCGTAGCCTAACTGCTGTGACGGACAATCGACCAGCGTATTCACCCAGTAATCACCGACATTATATTTTATGTTAAGGTATCCGCTTTTAGGGCCCCCGGTACCGCTGCCGCCGACAGTGCCGCCGCCGGCGAAATACCAGTCCTGATACCAGGTATGGCCGTCCGCAAGAGCGGCCGGAGGGAAAATTTCGCTGTTGTCCTGAGTGTAAAACGTAATTCCAAGACCGATTTGTTTCAGATTGCCGAGACAGCGGGTCGCTCTGCCTTTGTCGCGCGCTTTGCTCAGCGCCGGCAGCAGCATTGCGGCCAAAATCGCAATGATGGCGATCACCACGAGGAGTTCGACGAGTGTGAAAATTTGACCGGTTTTAGATTTTAAACTGCGCCTTGCTGAACTTCGAAGCATGTTCTTTTCCATCTTTCCACCCCTTGTCAGATTATTAATTTTCGGACTTTATTGAATTCGTAAAAGTTTTCGTCAACCCGTTATCCCGATTATCAAAATCATTGCAGTCCGGTTTCCCGGACAACCAGATGCGTCGGCACCTTGATGATGTGCAGACAATTATCATTCTTTTCAATCTGCGCGATGGTCAGTTCCGCGGCCCGGCGCGCCACTTCGTCTTTCGGAAAATCCACCGAGGTGATGATCGGGCGTTCATACGGAATCATGCCATAGCCCTCCAGGTTGTCATAGCTGGCCAGTTGAACATCTTTTCCCGGAACCATGCCGTTCTCGTGCATGGCGTCAATCAAACCGAAGGTAATGAAATCGCTGGTGCAGAAAATGAATTTGCCGCGGCAGTCCGGCAGAAATTTGCGACCGGCGCGGTAACCGCTCATCCGTCCGCTGTCGCCGACCTCCAAAGGCACGCTGATTACTTCAATCTTTTCCTTGCCGATGCCGGCGGCTTCGGCCTGGCGGACAAATTCACGCATTCTGGCGTCAGCATTGGGATTCGGGCTGGAAACAACTATCACGCCGGAAACTTTTTCCCGACTAATCCGCCTGACGGTCTCCCGCATGCCGGTTGTCAAATCCGGAATGACCTGATTGAACGGCCAGTCGCCGATAAATTCATTGCGGTAAACCGTCACCGGCCCCTGGAAAGCTTCAAAAAACGGCAGCGTTTTCTCATCAATATAGCCGCTGTTCACCAGCAGTCCGTCAAGCCCGTGCAATGCCTTTTCCGCCAGGTCGCGTTTAATCAAATCCTGATATGGAATAATTTTTACCGTGCAGTTTTTCTTTCTGAAGCCGGCCAGGCAGTTGTCCACTAATACGCCGGAAGCGGCGTGAACGCCGGGGTCATTATCGTGAGTAAAAATTTCGCAGTAGCCGATATTCAATGAGCGTTGCGCTCCGGTTGTATCCTTGACATAGGTGCCGCTGCCCTGTACCCGATACAGGAGGTCTTCATCAACCAGCCGGTTCAACGCCCGGTTCGCGGTCAGCATGGATACCTTAAAGCGTCTGGCGATATCCCGTGAGGACATAATCGGAGAACCATGTGCCAGTTTTTTCTGCACAATTTCCGTGCGGATGCTTTCCGCGATATCCTGACTGCGTATTCTTCTTTCCAGCGCGACTTCCATAAATCCACCAAAGTTATATATATGGTTGCTGAAATTAATTATAACCTATATACATAAATTTGTCAATATCCATGACAAAAAAATAGCAAAAAAAGCATTATTGTGCTTAAAATAAGCAATTAATACAATCTATTATTGTATACAAGTGTTATATATGCAATAATTATTCATACTAAACCAAAGTTCCTCCTTCCATAACTCTGCAAGGTTTGCACATTGCTCCGCAATCATAAAAAAATAAATTGTAAAAATTGTATTTAACTTACTTATTTACAGCGATTAACACAATATCAAATTGACAAAATTGCTAATAGTAAAAAGACAAGAGTCACAAGTGACAAGACAAAAGACAAAAGTAAAAAGATAAAAGGATGCGGAAGGTATGCCAGTTTCGCCGAAACTGGCAAGCAAGGCGGTTTTGGCAAAACCGCCATACTCAACGAAAACATGGAAATGTCTCGCACGGAGGTAAAACCAGTGAATGGTGAAAAACAGAAAAATAAAAAGGATTTTCTTTGCGGCTTTGTGGCTTAGTGCGAGAAAAAGGATTTGGAAAGTATGCCAGTTTCGCAGAAACTGGCAGGAAGGCGGTTTTGGCAATACCGCCATACACAAAAACTGAAGAACTATGAAAACAGGGGATGTCTCGCAAGGA